>JAYVUQ010000840.1:0-2385 GCA_043787785.1 Bryobacteraceae bacterium | reverse complement strand
AGGCTCTGAAATAATTCGCATTTGGCGTGAGAGGAGCAAAAATGGCCGAAGTGCCGATGGGGTAGCAGAATGGGGCGGGATCCCAAGTGAACTCGTAGACCTTGGCGATGTCGGCATCCGTGCGGAAGGCGCATGGGTTTAGCTTGAACTGGTTGAAATGCTGCAAAGTCTTTTCGCCTAGGAGGATTTCGTTGGCCTGGACGCTCTCCTGGAGCCAGCGGTAGAGACGCGCCTCGTAGGTGGAACGATTGGCCGCTGGCGTCATGATGATGTTGAGCATCTTGGTGTAGATGACGGCGCGAACGGCCGAGCGGAGGTCCTGGCGGCCGAACTGGTAAACTTTACGACCTTCCGAAAGCGGCAGGCCGTGTGTCAGGAGGTAGGCATCGACGGACTCTTTCTCGAGTTGGATGAGATCTGGATTGAAGCCAGTTTCGGCCGCCCTGATGTCGAAAAGGCAATTGACGTTGCCACTCAGGGTTGTGTCGCAATAAGTCGTGGTTGGGGTTTGGGCCCGGGCTTGGGTGGGGTTCGGGGCATTGGCGGGCTGGAACCAAGCGGAGAACGGAGATAGGAGAATGGCCAACAGGACCGCGATGGGTTTATACACCAACAGATGTCGCGTTTTGGCAAGGGAAAGCCACAGTTGGCGGAAGACGATTCGTTGCTGCTGGTTCATAGTTCCTCTGTCGATAATGGGAGAGGAGGGGGGAGAGTGTGCCAAACAAATTTTCGGGTGCTATGGTCGTGAATATGGAGATGACCGAAGAGGAACACCGTCCCGGACTGGTTCAACGCCTGATGAAGGAGTACCGCGGTGGGGACCGGGAGGCGGTGAACCGCCTGGTGGAGCAGTTTTACCCCGAGTTGCGGCAGATGGCCGCCTCGCAAATGCAGGCGGAGAAGGCCGATCATACTTGGCAAACGACGGCTTTGGTGAATGAGTTGTACCTGCAATTGGTGCGACTGAAAAATCTGCCGCCAGCTGGAGCCGACGAAGAATCCGAGAAGCAATTATTTTTGGGATTGGCTGGTTTTCTGATGAAGCGCTTGTTGATTCATCATGCGCGGCCGCTGCAGAAGCGCTCCCCCAAGGTGGAGCTGAGCGAGAATTTGGTGGAGGCCGGGCTGGGGGAATCCGACTTGTTTGAAATCGAGGATCTGCTGGTGAAGTTGGGGCGGGTGGATCCGGTGCTGCCCCGGGTGGTGCAGATGCGGGTATTTGAGGGGTTGACGCGCGAACAGATCGCGGGGCGGATGGGTTGTTCGACGAGAACGGTGGCGCGGCATTGGGAGTTTGCGCGGCGCTGGCTGGAGGAGGCGATCGCGGTGCCGGTTAGGGAATAGCCGTAGTTACCTTCGGGGCGGCCCATTTGGCGGCCAGTGCGGGCTGGCCTTGCTTTTGATAGAAATTCACAATCCAGGAGCGCACGTCGTCGAGCTTGTGCAGTTCAGCGCCCCTGGTTTGGGGGCGGAGCTTGGTCATCGCGTCGTGGGCTTGCAGTAAGAGGGGCTCGGCGTCGGTGGGTTTTCCTTGCGAGGCGAGCGAGGCCCCCATCACGGCGCGCAGATAGTGGACGTCCCAACTTGCTCCGGCGGCATCCTTCGGTAGCGCGTCGCGGGCCAAAGTCTCAGCGTCGGCCCAACGGCCTTGCTGCAAGAAGACGGCGGCCTGGCCAGCTTCCAACGTGGTGACGCTAGCCTTGGCCGCGCGACGGGCATCGATCACGCGCTGGTAAACCGCTTCGGCTTCTTTCAGTTGACCCTTGCGAACATACGCTTGGGCCACGACCTCCGACAGTGAGGGGATCGACGGATTCCCCGCCCCGCTTTGCTGGACGCGGGCGGTGAGCAAGGGGAGGCCGACTTCCAAGGCCTCGTCGACCGTCCCTGACCAGAGCAGGTTTTTGGCCAGTAGGTAGGTGGCGTGTTGCACCCGCTCGTCGTCTTTGCCACGAGTTTTGGTCCATTGGGGAATATAGGCGCGCAGCAGGGGAATGGCTTCCTCAAACTTGCCTCCGTCCATGTAAGCAGCGGCAGTATTCATTCGCCAAGTCAATCCACCGGTATGCTTTTCGCCGAAGAGGCGGGAGAAGCCATCGGCGGCGATGGTGAAGTACTTGATGGCCTCTTCGTAGCGGTAGAGGTTGGAATAGGCGTTGCCCACGGAGCCGGTATTGTCGAGAGTAACAGTGTGGTCGCGCCCGCGCAGGCGTTCATTGAGTTCGACTGCCCTCAACAAAAGGGGCAGGGCCTTTTCGGCTTGTCCGGTGGAGAATAGCCCCATGCCGTAGGCTTGCATGGTGACCACGGTATCGGGATGATCGGGGCCCAGGACTTTGGAACGGAGTTGAAAGGCCTGCTCGGTGAGCGCTAAGCCTTGGC
>JAYVUQ010000839.1:0-2491 GCA_043787785.1 Bryobacteraceae bacterium | reverse complement strand
AGACCGGGCACTTCTATCGGCTGCCGACGGAAGCCGAGTGGGAGTACGCATGCCGCGCCGGCGGGCCCGAACCGGCTGACTTAAAGGAGTACGCCTGGTATAGCGCGAACACCGATGGCCGGTACGAACTGGTCGGCAAGAAGAAGCCAAATGCCTGGGGTTTGCACGACATGCTAGGCAACGTGATGGAGTGGACACTCGATGGCTACGCTCCTTACAAGCCTTCGCAGACGTCGGCTAGCGACTGGGCTCCCAGCACGAGCGCCTATCCGCACGTGGCGCGTGGCGGCGGCTGGACCGACACGGCCAAGAAGCTCCGCTGCTCGGCCCGCGTTGCGTCCGACCCGTCATGGAAGATGCAGGATCCGCAAATTCCCAAAAGCATCTGGTACATGACCGATGCGCAATCGCTTGGCTTCCGTCTGGTGCGGCCCGTGAATGTGCCCAGCGCAAGCATCATGCATCGGGCCTGGAACAACGGTGTCGAGGTCGAGTGACGCGGCGGCACTGGCTATTGGCCGCCGCCGGCTCTCACACCGGGCCTAACGAGCGGCTCGAGTTCAGCGAGCCCCATATGGGCACGCTGGTGACGATCAAAGTGGATACCCGGAATCCGTTGCGGGCGGAGCAAGCGGTGCGGCGGGCATTCACGCGGATTCATGAGTTGGACATACGGCTGTCGAACTATCAGGCGGACAGTGAAGTGAACCACTTCGACTCTACGCGGATCAGCGCCGATCTGCGGCCGCCGCTGGAACTGGCGACGCGCTTGCGCCAGCAGACCGGCGGCCGATTCGATGTCACCCGGACGGCGTTGTTCGACCTGTGGCGATCGGCCCGCAAAACGGGAAGGCTTCCCGCGGCCGACGCCATCGCCTCGGCGCGTTTAGCGGAGGAAGGCCGGCTGGATTTGGGCGGCATCGCGAAGGGTTACGCCGGGGACGAAGCCCTGCGCGTGTTGCGCGAGGCTGGGGAGGGTCGCGCGCTGGTGGCGGTAAGTGGGGATTTGGTGGCCGGTGACGGGGCATGGCGGGTGTCGCTGGAATTGACTGGCCGCGCCATCGCCTTGCGGCGCGCAGCCGTATCCACGTCTGGCGATACCGAGCAATACCTACTCGCCGGTGGCCAGCGTTACTCGCACATTGTGGACCCCTTAACCGGCATAGGGCTCACCAACGGCGTGGTGGCCAGCGTTGTCGCCAGAAGCGGGATGCTGGCGGATGCCTTGGCCACGGCGGTGTGCTTGCTCGGCGTGCGGGACGGGACGCGTTTAGCGCGCCGCTATGGCGCTAGCGTCTACGCTTGCCTTGGGGGCCCGCCTAGGGAGGCTAAAGTATCGGTATGAGCACCACGGCCCTGGTTTCGTTGGAGGAGTTTCTTCGCCGCACGAAGAAGCCGAATGGCGAGTACATCGACGGTGTCCTGCACCTCAAATCCGTGCCTGCCACCGCCCACGGCCGCATGCAACTGGTCCTGCTATTGTTACTCAACAAACTCGGCCTCGAAGCCCTTCCCGAAGTCGCGTTGCGCCTTACTCCCACCAAGTACCTCGTGCCGGACGTGATCGCAGCCAAACACTTGGCAAGCCCGTATCCCATGGAACCCGTTCTGCTGTGCGTGGAGATCCTCTCGCCAGAGGACCGCGTAGGAAGCATGCTGGCAAAGTGCGAACAATATCACGCCGGGTGTCCCGTCTTGCTGGGTGATTAACCCGGTGAAACGCGTGGCCTGGGAGTATGCGGCAGGCGGAGAGCCTTTGCGCATCGCCGACACCGGCAAACTGCAGGCTGGCGACATCGCGATTGAAGTGGCAGACCTATTCGCCCAGCTAAAGGCCTAGCTGGCGCGATAAAGGTCGGCGACCTGGCTTCTTATGGCGGCCGGGATGAGTGATTCCCAATCCCCCTGCGTCAGCAGAAGCCGCCGGACTTCGGTGGCGGAAATCTCACGGTAATCCCGTTCCATTTCCAGCTTCGCAATGGCTCCAGCATGAGCCGCGGGCGGCGCGTAGTGTCCATCGCGCGCGGCCACCAACAGGCTGAACTCGGCGAACATGCGCGGCAGGGCGTCGGGCGTATCATATTCCCAATTCACGATTCTTTCGGCAGCATCGCGGCCACAAAGGAAATGCAGACTAGCCTCCGGGCAATGAGGACGCAATTCGCGGGCGATGTCGCGAAAGAGGCCACCTTCGGTGCTCGCGACGCTGAAGCCGGGCCGATTGGTCGCCGTCAGGAGCAACTGCAGCCGGCCGTCAAATCCGACACCGGAAAAGTCCTTGTGGGGAAAGACTTCCGGCAGTACGAACAGGACCTCGTCGACCTGGGTCAACGCTGCTTCGGCGACAGCTAAATGGGCCACGGTGGGTGGGTTGAAACTGCCAGCGAAGACGGCAATTCGGCTGGGCGTACCGGGCACGCGGCGATAGAACTTCACGAAACGAGCCTTGGTGTGGACACGTCTGTTAACGGCAAGCTTACACTAGAGCAAA
>JAYVUQ010000838.1:0-7666 GCA_043787785.1 Bryobacteraceae bacterium | reverse complement strand
GGCGAAGTTCCCGGAGGAATTTCCGAAGCTATTCGAACTCTCGCGTTGCTGCCGCAAATCAGCGCCAAACTTAATAGTATGGGTGCCGGCGATCTTTGTGAAATTCTCGAAAAGCTGGAACGTATCAAAAGGCGTCACATCGCCGCCTGAATCGCCCACCGACGAGTAAGTTTGAAAAGCAATGCGCGGGAATACCTGGCGCGCGCTAGCCGCTTTCAGATAGCCCGGCAACCCCAGCGTCGTCAAATCGAACCCATCGCTGCTCCGCGAATTGCCTTCGTTAAAGCGATTCCAGCTCAACCGCGTATTCATCAGCAACGACGGGCTTAAGGTATAGACGTCGTCGAACGTGGCACCCCAGTTAATGCGACTCAGGAAGTTACCCGTAAGCAAATTCTGGAAGACATTTCCGCGATTCTCCACGCGATCGTTATTCCGCATGTTGAAGAATAGCTTGTGCTTGTCGCTGACGTTCCAATCGAAGCGGCCTAAATAGCTGGAGAAGTTATCACTGCGCACGGCGTTGTTAAAGTAGTTATTCTGTCCCAGCGCGGTGCCCGTGGCATTGGGCGGTGGGAAGAAACCCAGAATGTTCTTTGAGATCGGGCTAATGCGATTCGCCGGAATCTGGTTGCCAGGAAATGCTGTCCGCGTGATGACGCCATTATTTAGCACGGCGGTGCTCGGGTCGAAGATGGTTACGCCTTGGCTCGATAAAGCGCTGAAATCTCCATTCCGCTGCGCTGCCGTCGCGATGGTCGCAAAGGTCGGCTCCGGCTCGCTTTGCTTAATGCCCTCGTAAGTGAAAAAGAAAAATAGCTTATTCTTGCCGTTCACTAACTTCGGAATCCAGATCGGCCCACCGATTGACCCTCCGTATTGATTGAAGCGCGTCACCGGCTTAATCTGATTCGCCGCATTCGTAAAGAACGGCGTCGACTTCAGCGCGGACACTTGATTGAACTCATAGAGGCTGCCATGAAACTCATTCGTGCCGCCCTTCATCACCACGTTCACCGTGCCGCCCGCCGTGTTGCCGTAAGCCGCATCGGGCTGAAAAGCTTCCACCTTCACTTCCGCCACCGCGTCCACCGGAGGATTATAGGCGACACGGCGATTGCGCGTCATGTCCGGCGCGCCATCCAGCAGTAACTCGTTCGATTGGCCTTGTCCGCCACCCATGGAGAAGCCGGAGGGCCCGGCATTGTCAAAGGGCCGCGTGAAGCGCGGATCGCTGGACGGGGTGACGCCGTAAGCCAACTGGGCCAAAGTGAGCGCGGTGCGGCCGTTCATGGGCATATTTTCAATCTGACTCGAGGAGATGACTTGCCCCACGCTCGCCGTCGCCGTCTGCAGTAACTCTACGTCGCCCGTCACCGTGACCGACTCGGTTTGGCTGCCGACTTGCAGCAGAACATCTTGCGATAGCTTTTGGTTCGTGCTGATCTGCAAACCAGTCTGGGTGAACTTCTTGAAACCCGCGGCCTCTACCACGAGTGAATAGGGTCCGGGCGCCAGGAAGGGCAAGGTGTATTCGCCCGCCGTGCTCGAAAGGGCTTCGTACTTGGCACCGGTATCAATTCCAGTCGCGATGACCTTGGCGTTGGGCACGGCAGCCCCCGCTGGATCGAGCACGCGGCCAGACAAAGTTGAGCGGAACTCCTGCCCAAAGACCAATAAACAAGTGAAAGACAACAAAGAGAGGCGAACAAAGTTCGACATAGAAACCTCGGTCAGACTTAAGACGTGAAACTATCTTATTACGATTGATTCTTCGGCGTGAATGCCGAGTAGAGTACAGGCAGCAGAAACAAAGTGAGGAAAGTGGCGCTGAGTAAGCCGCCCACGACCACGGTGGCCAACGGGCGTTGGATCTCGGAGCCTGGGGCGGAGGAGAGCGTCATGGGCAAGAAGCCCACCACGGCCACCAAGGCCGTAATCAGCACGGGCCGCAGCCGCTCCACCGCGCCTTCGATCACCGCCTCCCGGATGCTGGCCCCCGCGGCGCGGAGGTGGTTGATGGTCGACACCATTACCACGCCATTCAGCACCGCCACACCGAATAAGGCGATGAAGCCGACGGCGGCCGATAAGTTCAGGTTCATGCCGCGAATCCACAGCATGGCGATGCCCCCGATGAGCGCGAACGGGACGGCGCAAAGGATCAGCAGCGCTTGGCGCAAGGAGGTGAAGGTGGCATAGAGCAGGCCGAGGATCAGGGCAATAGAGATCGGCAGGATGATGGCCAGCCGGTCCATGGCGCGCACTTGATTTTCAAACTGGCCGCCCCAATCGAGCCAGTAGCCGGTGGGCAAAGTGACGGACTGGTTGATGCGCGCTTGAGCGTCGGCCACCACACTACCCAGGTCCCGCCCGCGCACGTTGAATTGCACGACGAGGCGCTTTTGGCCGTTTTCGCGTTGGATGATTTCCGGGCCCTGCCGCCTCTCCACAGAAGCCACCTGGCCCAAGCGGACCTGTTCGCCGGCCGGGGCGCGCAGCACCAGATTGCGCATGCGGCTGGCGTCAGAACGGTAACTCGGGGGGAAGCGCACCATCAACGGATAGCGGCGTTGGCCTTCGACAAACTCGGAAACGGCGATGCCGCCCGTGGTGGAATCGACGGCGTCGCGCAGGTCGTTAATGGTGAGGCCATAGCGGGCCAGTTGGTCGCGGCGCGGCTCCACCCGCAGTTCGCCCACGCCTTCGGAGAGTTCCATTTGCAGATCGGAGACGCCGGCGACGGGGCCTACGGCGGTCTTGATGCGGTCAGCGATTTGGGTGAGTTTAGCGGAGTCTTCGCCAAAGACCTTAATCGCCACATCGGCCTTCACACCCGATACCGTTTCGTCCATCCGCATAGCCATCGGCATGGTGAAGTTGAACTCCATGCCCGGCATGGCTTTGAGGGCCGTCGCCATGCGTTCGATGAAAGCGGCTTTCTGCTCCGCGCTCATCCAGCGGGACTCAGGTTTGAAGAGCACATACAGATCACCCTCATAGACGCCCATCGCTTCGGTGGCCACATCGGGCCGGCCAAGTTTGGTAACGACATGGGCTACTTCCGGAAACTTCATGACGATCTGTTGAACGCGGGAACTGGCTTCGACGCTGGAGGGCAAGTTGATTCCGGGCAGGGCCTTGGTTTGGATAATAATGGCGCCTTCGTCCAGGCGCGGCATGAACTCGGTGCCTAGGTAGGGAACGCTGCCGAGGGCGACGACAAGCAGCGCGAGCGCGGCAGCGATCGGCCAGAAGGGATGCCTCAGGACGCCGGTGATGATCGCGCGATAACGCTCCGTAAGCCACTCATACCAGCGGTAGGTTTTCTCTTTCACTTCGCCTTTGAATAAGTAACTGGCCGCCACGGGCACCGCGGTAAGGGCTAGCGCCAAGGAGCCCAACAGCGAGGCGCAAACGGTAATCGCCATGGGGCGGAACATGCGGCCTTCGAGATCTTCGAGGAAGAAGACGGGCAGATAAACGGCGATGATGATCAGGACGCCGAAAAGGATGGGCCGCGCCATTTCGCGGGCCGCTTCACGGATGACATCGGGTTGGCCCGGACGCCCGTGCAGGCGGCGCAAGGAGTTCTCCATCATCACCACGGCACCGTCGGCCATCATGCCGAAGTCGATGGCGCCGAGGCTCATCAGGTTCGCGCTGACGCCGAAAAGGGCCATGCCCATGAAGCCGAACAGCATGGAAAAAGGGATGACGGCGGCAACGATCAGCGCGGCGCGGACATTGCCCAAAAATAGAATCAAAACGGCGGCCACCAGCAGGCCGGCCTCGAGTAAGTTGCGGCGCACGGTGTCGACGGTCGAGTTGATGACTTCGCTTTGGTCATAGAAAGGGGTAATGCGAGTGCCGGGGGGCAGACGCAAAGTGGCCAGGCGCGCTTTGACCCGGTCAATGACGGCGCGTGAGTTTGCGCCCTTCAGCATGATGGCCATGCCACAAACCGATTCGGCCTGGCCATCGCGCAGCACGGCGCCTTGGCGCAACGCGCCTTCAATGTGCACCTCGGCCACGTCGCGCACCAGCACGGCGACGCCGCCGCTTTCACTCAACACCACTTGGCCAATGTCTTCGATGGTGCGGAAGCGGCCCATGCCGAGCACGGTGAACTGCTCAGCATTCTGGTTGACGAAGCCGCCGCCGAAGTTCTGGTTACTGGCTTGTAAGTGGTCGACAACGTCGCGCGCGGAGAGGTTATAGCGCAGTAAGGCGGCGGGATCCACTTCGACGGTGATCTGCCGGGTAAGGCCGCCCCAGCCATTCACTTCGCCGATGCCGGGCAGCGTTCGCAGTTGCGGACGGACTACCCAGTCCTGTAACGTTTTGCGATCCAGTAAAGTGATATCCGGATTATCGATGGTGTATTGGTAAAGCTCGCCGAAGGCGGTAGCCACGGGGCCCAGCACCGGTTCGAGCCCTGGCGGTAGGCGGCTGCGGACCTCGCGCAGGCGTTCATTGACTAACTGCCGGCCGAAGTAGAGGTCCACCGAATCGTCGAGGACGATGGTGACGAGGGATAAGCCGAGCTTCGAGATGGAGCGCAGTTCCTTGGTGCGCGGAATGCCCATTAGGGCGGTCTCAATGGGGTAAGTAACCTGGCTTTCCACCTCGGTAGGCGACATGGGCCCGGCTTCAGTAATGACGGTAATTTGGTTATTCGTGAGATCGGGGAACGCATCCACCGATAAGTGGAGCGCCGTGTAAATGCCTAAGACGGTAACGCCCACCAGGGCGGCCATCACGAGCCAGCGTTGCCGGAAGCAGGCATCGATTAACGCGGGGAGCACCTACTTGCCAGCCTTTTGCGCGGCTTGCCCTTTGATCATGTAACTACCTTGGGCGGCGACGCGTTCACCGGCCTTGAGGCCAGACTCGATGACGGCGACACCATCGGAAATCAGCGCCTGCACGGGCCGCGCCCGGAAGCGCTTTTGCGCATCTTCGACGAAGACCACCTGGTGGCCGTCAATCTCCTGCACGGCCGTGGCGGGGATCACCAGCACGCGAGCGCCTGGGGCGGCCAGCCTGACGGTGGCAAACATTTCCGGCTTCAGCGCCGACTGCGCGGCCACCTCGACAATCACCTTTAGGGTACGCGTGGCCGGGTCCATACTTTCGCCCAGCCGACGGATGCGCCCGGAAAACAGCCGTCCCGGATAGGCGCGAACCTCTACCGTCAGCGGCAGCCCCACGCGCAACAATGGCAAGGCGGACTCTGGAAAGCTCGCTATCAGCCAAAGGCTTTCAGGATCGGTAATCACATAAGCCGGCTGTCCTTCGGTCACTACCGTGCCCAGCGAAACCTTACGCTCCACCACCAAGCCATCGTGCGGCGCTTTGATCGGCACCAACTCCGCCTCGCCGCCCGCGCCTTTGTGGGGGCCGGCATGGGCGTGTTCGGGCTCCACCGGAATTTCGAGCACCTCCGTCAAATGCTCGGTTTCGCGCTCGATATTCGCTTGGGCCTTGGTGATTTCTTCCTCGGCCATCTTCACCTCGCTGTCGGCCTGCTCCACTTGCATGAGCGGCGCGGCTTTGGCGTCGTAGAGGCGCTTGAGACGATCGCGGTTGCGTTTGAGTTGGTCAAGATGGGCGACGCCCCGGCGGCGTTCGGCAAAGGCCAGCGCCAGATTGGCCTGGGTTTCGTGGATGTCGTGCGTATGATAGCGGGCCAGCACCTGGCCGGCTTTGACGCGGTCTCCCACTTGGGCGCTGACAATGCGGACCATGCCGGAGGCGACGACGCCAACTTGCCACTTGCGGTCTTCGTTCCAGGTGAGTTGGCCGGGCGCTTCGAGGGCGGTGTTGCGCACCTCTTCGCGCGCCTCCACCACTTCGATGCCTGCATTGCGGCGGGCCTCGGGCGATAGTGCGATGGCCGAAGGCACCGCGGCCTGAGACGAGGGCGGGGGCGGCGCGACGGCCAAGGGAGTTTTAGCGCCGCAGGCGGCCAGCAGGAGCAATAACAATAGCAGCAGGGGCATCTTAGGGCATCACTCCCAGAACAGAATCGAGACGGGCGCGGGCTTGGCGGAGGCCCGCCACGGCGTCGAGGTAAAGCCGCTCGGCGTCCAATTGCTGACGCTGCGCATCCAGCAATCGCAGAACGTCAGTGCCTCCCAAGCGATAGGCAGCCTCCGCGACGCGGGCGTTCTCTCTGGCGCGCTCCAGCAGCGGTTCGGCGGATTGTTTCAATTGGCTGTCGCGCATGGCCAGTTCGCGGCGCACGGCTTCGTATTCGGAGGCGATGAGCGCTTCGGTGGAGCGGATGGCGCTGGCCGCGGCGCGCTGTTCGGCGACGGAGCTTTCGATGTTGCCCAGGTTGCGATTGAAAATCGGCAACGGCACTTGCACGCCCACGACGAGCGTGTCGAATCCGCTGGCGCGCTTGTAGCCGAAAATTCCATCGACGTTGGGCGTGGCGAGCGCCTGCTGCAAGCGCGTTTGCAGGCCGGCAATCTCGCCGATCTTGCGTGCCAGCTTCATCTCGGGCCGGGCCTCAAAGGCGGCCTGGGGTTCGGGCAACGTATTGATAGCGCCGTCAAGCGGATCACTGCACTCGAGGCTGGTGAACTCGCGGCGTCCCATTTCGCGTTGCAGACGAATGACGGACTGGTCGGCTTCGAGCGCGGCGGAATTGGCGGCCAGGGCCAAGCTGGAAGCTTGCAGTTGCACCCGAATCAGGTCGCTTTCGGCGATGGCACCTTCTCGAAACCGCGCTTCGTGGTAGGCCACGGTCTCGCCGAAGTTGGCGGTGACGCGGGCATAAAGGGCCCGGACGCGCGCGGTGGCGGCGGCGTCCCAGTAGGCGTTGCGGACGCGGGCCGCGATCTGCCAGGCGGTCATGTCGCGTTCTAACTCCGCGCGGTCCTTCTGCAGGCGACTTATATCCTGGCGACGGACACGCCTGGAGGCGGTTTCGAAGGTTTGCTGGAGGTAGAAGAAATGGTCAGAGTCCTGCCAATAGCGATAGGCGGGCGAGCCCCAGGCACGGAGATTTTCGCTTTGGTAGACGAAGAGCGGGTTGGGTCGCACGGCGCTTTGATGCACCTGGCCTTGGGCCACATCGATTCGCGAACGGGCCACATCGAGTAGCGGATGGCTAGCAAGGGCTTCTCGCAACGCGGCGGAAAGGCTGAGCGCTTCAGCGCGCCCGTGGATGGCGGCCAAGCAAAGGCCGACCACCGCTAGAGCATATTTCACTTCCTTAAGGCTACCAGAGAGTGGAGCCGATTGGCGTAAACCTCACTGTTTCCATTGGAATCCGATGGTTCTTTGCGGATGAGAGCGGCCACCAAGGCTAAACCACCACTACGCCGCCCCACTGGCGGATCCGATTATCGCTGGTGACTAAGGGTAAGCCTAGGCAATAAGCGGTGGCGACGATGATTTGGGCGGCGGGGTCGCGATGAAAGTTTTGGAGCGTGGCACTTGTCGCGATGATGCGCGAGCTAAGAGGCTCCACCCGCAGCCGGGGGTGCTGTTCCAGATCTAAGAGCCAAAGATCGAGGGGGCGGGAAATCGTAAGCCGCTGATTTTCCACTAATTTGGCGATCTCCCAAAGCGTGATCACCGAGACGACGAACTCGCCTTCCTGGTCGAGCCGTTCGAGCAGCCTCTGCTGCGGGACGGATAGGCGATTCAG
>JAYVUQ010000837.1:0-2824 GCA_043787785.1 Bryobacteraceae bacterium | reverse complement strand
GGCCGTCATCGATGCGCTCGAAGCCATGTTACCTGCACTCGGAGGTACAGTGCGAGATCATGGTACCCAGGTGCGGAGGCCCTTTATCCGCTACTTCGCTTGTGCTGAAGATTGGTCTCATCATCCGCCCGAGGCGGAGTTACCGGCGGCGGTGCAGCAAGGCCGGGAGCCCTTGATGATTGTGGGCGCGATCGCCGGCGGTTAATTTACGCCTTCAGCTTGGTGATGATCTCGGTGGCCCGATCGAAGAGCATGGCGGTATCGTTGCTGCAACCGAGGAGTAACATGCCGCGCTCTTTCCAGAAGCGGGCTAACTCGACGTTCCGGGTTTGGGTGCCCGGCGCAACGCCATATTTGAGACAACTATCCCGGATTTTTTCCATCGCATCGACGAGTTTCGGGTGGAAGAAATCGCCGGGGACGCCGAGCGCAATAGAAAGGTCAGCCGGGCCGACCATGACGGCGTCAATGCCGGGCACCGAGATTAACTCATCGCGCCGTTCGACGCCCTCGACCGTCTCAATCTGGAAGACCACCATTTGTTCACGGTTGAAATGCTCAATCACATCGGGCATCTTCTGCACGGTGTAATCGTAGTTACAGGGAGTAAGTCCGTAGCCGCGAACGCCGACGGGAGGGAACTTGGCCCAGGAGACGGCGCGGCGCAGGACTTCGGGGTCGTCGACGCGCGGGAAGAGAATGCCGCCGGCACCGGAATCGAGAGCCCTAGCGACGAGGGTGTATTGGAGTTCGCCGACGCGCCAGAGGGGGGTGACACCGGCCGTGGTGCAAGCGGCGCACAGATCGGCCATGGTCTCGGTGGTGAACGAGCTATGCTCGCCATCTACAAAGGTCCAGGTGAAACCGCAGGCGCCCAGGATGCGCGGGAACTCGGTGGTTCGCAGCGTGCCGAAGCCGCAGCCGTATTGAATTTCGCCGCGTTTGAGGGCGGCCAGAAGTGGATTAGTTTTCATAGCACCAGTACTTGATGATCGGGACAATCGAGGCGGACATGGTCGAGCAGGCGCGGGATAAGATCCTCGCCGTAGGCGGCCAGAAAGGGAAGCATACTATAGAAACGTTCCTGCAAGTGCTGATGGGGGAAAAGCTGGTGGTGCAGAATGGCGGCTTCCTGAGCGGCGCGGGCATCGCGGCGCAAGGCTTCGCGGCCCACTTTGCGCTCCATCTTACCGAGTTGGTAGAGCATTTTGCGCTCGCTGGTGGCGAGGGCGGCGACCAAAGAAGCATCGTAGGCGGTAAGTGCCTGATGGACACTGGAAAGAGCCTGAGTAAGCTGCTGTTGGGCGGCGGCGATCGCTGTGGTGACCCCAGCGGGGATCAGTTGCGCGGCAATGCGTTCGCGCAGAGTATCTTCGTTGGCCCAGGTGTTTTCGACACTGAGTCGATAACGGCCAAGTAACTTACCGACGCGGGGGGAAACCAGAGTAAATGCGGCGCGAGAGACCGGGACAGGAATATGGCCGAGTAAGTGCCGGTAGAGGACTTCGCTTTGGGCGAAGTAAGCAATTTCGGCGGGTCCGCCGACGACGGCGACAGTGGGGAATAAATAGTCCTGCAGAACCGGCCGCAGGAGCGCATTGGGGCTAAGGGTTTCGGCCCGGGCCGCCATTTCCGCGGCGGTGAGTTTATGATCTTTAGCCAAGTATTCGCCAGCGCGGTATTTCAGGTTGACGCGTTCGCCATTTTCGAGCAGGAAAAACAGCGAAGTTTCGGCTTCAATGTGCACCTGAGCATGATACTTAGACGCCGCTAGCTCGCGATTGCGCTCCAGCAACGCCGCGGACAGAGTTGACGCCGCGTGGACCGCTTTGGCCATCAGCGGCGCGCCAATCTGGCGTAATGGCGCATGCAGCGGATCGACAAAGAGTAAGCCGTGGGGAGCCAGATACTCCTTCAGGAAACCCAGAAAAGTGCTGCCCCAACTGCCGGTGGCATAGTGTTTTTGCACACGGGCGAAAACTTCGTCACCGAAGGGGAAGCCGGAGAGGGCCTGGCGCAATTCGTCGAGCGGCGCGCCGGTAAGGGGCAATGGCCCCACGGGACGTCCGGTGACCGCGGAATCATCGGCGCGAAGGGAGATGGGTTCCAAGTGGCTATCGAAGGCCCAGGCCTGGTTAATTTCGGCGAAGTCGTGGTCTTCGGTGGCGAGCCAGAAAACGGGGACAGCCGGAGTTCCGGAAGCAGTCAACTGGCGCGCGGCCTGGATGGCGGTGAGCGCCTTATAAAGCGTGTAAACGGGGCCCGAAAACAGGCCGACCTGCTGGCCGGTAAGCACGGCGACGGTGCCCGGCTGAGCGAGAAGTGCCAGCGAAGGGTGGTCGCCATTAAGGGAACGCAGAGCCCGCACCAGAGCGGCGCGGCGGCTATCGGGATATTCGATGACGGTGGCGAGTTCACGTGCCGCATCGAAGTCGCCCGCGGCGTGGGGATAAAAAGCCTTGACCCGCTCTGGATGATAGAGCAGGTCGGTAAAAAGAGCGGATGCCCCGGGAAGGGCGGTCTGCCGGATGCAATACGGCTGAATCGGGGGCGAGGCCATGATAAAGATGAGAGAACGAGCTAACCTAAGGCTATCAGATTCACCCGGATGGACTTTGGATGCTGGAATCTGGATTGGGCACGAAACGGTAGCCAATTCCTCTTACCGTGAGTAGATGGCGGGGACGAGCGGGGTCGTCTTCGACGTATTTGCGTAGGCGGACGATAAAATTGTCGATCGCGCGGGTGTCGGTGTCTTCGTGAACATCCCAAACCCTCTCCAGGATCTCCTTGCGGCTGACGGCGCGCCCTTGCTTGCGAATCA
>JAYVUQ010000836.1:0-6011 GCA_043787785.1 Bryobacteraceae bacterium | reverse complement strand
CCGCATCCCGAAGATCTACGACGGCCGCAATAAGACCTTCTTCTGGGTGGCTTTCGAAGGCTACCGCGATACCCAAGCCAACGCCGGCACCACCCAGGTTCCCACGGCCATCGAGCGCATCGGTGACTTCTCCCAGTCCCGCGCCTCCGTCGGTGGCCCGGTCCGCACCATCTTCGACCCGTTGACGACCGCCACCGATGGCACCCGCACGCCTTTCGCCGGCAACATCATCCCGGGCAATCGCATTTCGCCCATCGGTCGCGCCATCGCCGCGACGTTCCCCACGCCAAACTCCACGGCAAGGTTTTTGGGCGATTCAAACATGGCTTACTCCGGCCAGTTGCCCTCGAAGGCCGACCAGAAGACGATCAAGCTGGACCACAAGTTGACCAACTGGTGGATCGCGAACCTCTCTTATTTACGCTACAACTCGCTCGAGCCCGGTGAAACCTGGTTCCCGGAGTCGATTTCTACCCCGGAACAGTGGCGTCTGGACCGCAAGGTGGATTCGACGCAGTTGAATAACACCATGACCTTGAACGCCACCACGGTGCTCACCTTCCGTTATGGCTTCAACCGCTTCCCCAACCGTAGCTTCCAAAAAAGCCAGGACTTTGACGTGGCTTCGCTCGGCTTCAATCCGGGCTTCCTCAGCGCGATTCCGAGCCGTACCTTCCCGCGCGTGCAGTTTGAAAATTTCTACACCGGTACCGCGATGGGCACCAACAGCAACTCGCTGGTGATTCCGCATTCGAAGAACCTCGTAGGCGGCTTGTCGAAGTTCATCGGCAAGCACAGTCTCAAAATGGGTGCCGATTTCCGCCGCATCCAGATGACGGGCGTGGACTTCGGCAATTCGTCTGGTAACTTCGTGTTCTCCGACCAGTTCACGCGCGCCAACTTCACCAACGGTGACGGCCGCACGGGTGCCGACTTGGCCGGCCTGCTGCTGGGAGCCCCGGCCGGGGTCGATGGCCTCGTCCCCACCAAGATGTACCAATACATCAACTACTACTCGGGCTTCGTCCACGACGATTACCGTCTCAATAGCAAGATCACCCTGAACTTCGGGATGCGCTGGGAACGGGAAAGTGGCTTGATTGAGCGGAGCAATAACCTGATTGTGGGCTTCAATCCGAACGTGCTCAATTCCCTCAGTGCCGCCTCCTTGGTTCCCACCCGTGGCGCGGTGCAGTTCGCCGGCGTTAATGGCGCGCCCACCAGCACCGGCCGCCCCAACCAGAACAAGCTGTCGCCCCGCTTTGGTATCGCCTACCAAATGAACCAAAAAACCACCATCCGCGGCGGCTACGGTATCTTCTGGGCTCCCGCCTTCGCCTACACCGGCCCCTATCAGTCGGAAGGCTTTACCGCTTCGACGCAACCGCTCACCACGACGGATGCGGGCCGCACGGCGAACCCCGCCACCAGCCTCGCTTCCGTCTTCTCCGCCGGTCTCGACCGCCCGGTGGGCGCGGCACTCGGCGACCAGACCGGTATCGGTAAGGCGCTCTCCATCATGGATCCCAATGCGCAATCGCCCTATGTGCAGCAATACTCGATCGACATTCAGCGCGAACTGCCCTTCGGCGTCGCTCTCTCAGTCGGCTTCGTGGGTTCGCGCAGCAGCCGCCTCTCGCTGATGGCCGCCGCCCGCAACATCAACCAGGTGGAAAGCCGCCATTTTGGCCTCGGCGTCTCGGGTCTCTCCGCCGCCACTCCCAATCCCTACTTCGGCAAGGGCGGCGCGGCTGGCATCGGCACCGCCAACGTTTCGCAAGCCCAGTTGCTGCGGCCCTTCCCGGCCTTCGGCAACCTGAACTACACCTTCGGCGACTATGGCCGCGCCCGCTACGACTCGCTCGTCGTGCGCGCCCAGAAGCGCCTCTCCCAGGGCCTCACCTTCCTCACCGCCTGGACCTACTCCAAAAACCAGGACAACGTCTCTGGTGGCGCGGGCAACAACCTGAACGGCGGCAACGTCGGACCCCAGAACGCGTACGACACCAACGCCGAATACGGACTCTCCTACTTCGACGCCACCCACCGTCTCAGCATGGCCTACACCTACCAACTGCCCTTCGGCAAAGGCCGCCAGTTCATGGGCAACGCCAACCGTTTCGTTGACCTGGCCCTTGGCGGCTGGAGCATCAACTCCGCCTCGGTCTTCAATAGCGGCTTCCCCATCAACATCCGCCAGAACGCCAACAACAACGGCGTCATCTTCGCGGCCTCCCAGCGCCCCAACGCTACGGGCGTCGACCCCTTCGCCGGCGGCAACCTGGGCCAGTGGATTGACGGCGCCAATGGTAACTTCTACCTGAATCGCGCCGCCTTCTCGAATGCCCCGGCCCTTACCTTCGGTAACGTCAGCCGCACTATCTCTACCCGCGGTTTGGGTCAAGTGAACTGGGACATGTCCTTGTTTAAGACCTTCTCCGTCACCGAAAAGTTCAAGGCGCAATTCCGGGCGGAAGCTTTGAACGCCATGAACACTCCGATGTTCCGCAATCCGCAGCCGGCTTGGTCGGCGACCAACAACTTCGGCCAGATCACGGCGCAAGCGAATTTCTCGCGCATGATCCAACTGGGGTTGCGTATTTTCTTCTAACACTCCGAGGAAATGGGCCCGGCTGGAGCGAGCCGGTCCCCTTCCTTAACAAATTAGTAAAGAATCAGTATCCGAAGCGCAAAAACGGGAATATACTGACATTGATGGCCCGCCGTTACCATGATCGTAACTGTCCAGACTGAGATTTCCACGAGGGAAGACAAACACATGAAGCAATTGCTCAATCCAAAAATGCAAGAGAATCTGCTGGAACGCGGATTCGACCGCCGTAGCTTTGGCCGCGTCGCGGCCATGATCACGACCGGCGCCACCCTGCCCTTCTACAACGAGGCTGCCATGGCTCAAGGCCTGTCTGCTTTGCGCGGACCCATCCCGGCCGATGCCGTCCGCATCAATGCCAACGAGAACCCGCTTGGCCCCTGCGACGCCGCGGTGGAAGCCATGTCCAGCGTTCTCAAGAAGGGCGGCCGTTACCTCTACGAGCACACCTTCGAACTCGCCAAGGTGCAAGCCGACATCGACGGCGTAAAGCCCAACTACGTCGTTCCCTACGACGGATCCAGCGCCCCACTGCATCAGGCCGTGATGGCTTTCTGCTCCAAAGATAAGCCTTTCGTGATTGCTGACCCGGGCTACGAGGCCGGCGCGCGCGCCGCCGAATTCATCGGCGCCAAAGTCATCAAAGTGCCGTTGCGCAAAGACTATGCGCATGACGTGAAGGCGATGGCTGCAGCCCACTCGAGCCCCGGCCTCATCTACGTCTGCAACCCCAACAACCCGGGCGGCTGGCCCACCAAGAAGAGCGACATTGAGTGGCTGGTAGCCAACAAACCGGCCAACACCGTCATCCTGCTCGACGAAGCTTATATCCACTTGACCAAGGAACAGGTAAACTCCGACCTCGTGGCCCAGGATAAGGACGTGGTCATCCTCCGCACCTTCTCTAAGCTCTACGGCATGGCCGGCTTGCGCGCTGGTGCGGCCATCGGCCGTCCTGACCTGCTCGCCAAGATCCAAGACTGGGGCGCTGGCGCTCTACCTGTCACCGGCATGGTGGGGGCCACTGCTTCGCTCAAGGAAAAGAACCTGGTCACCGAACGCCGCAAGATCATCGGCGACGTCCGCCGCGACCTTTTCGCTTGGCTCTCCAAGAAGAACTACAAGTTCATCCCTTCGGAGTCCAACAACTTTATGGTCGCCACCAATGGCCCTGGCCAGAAGTTTGTCGGCGCCATGTTCGATCAAAAGATCCTCGTCGGCCGCGTTTGGAGCGCCATGCCGAATCATGTGCGCATCTCGGTGGGCACGCGGGAGGAAATGGAGAAGTTCAAGGTCGCCTTCGAAAAGGTGATGGCCTAGCTGTACCTGGTAGAGCGGGCCCCCTGGCCCGCCTCGTTGGTTTAGTGTATGGGCCAGGCAACTTGAGCCGCGACCGAAAGGGAGCGGGCCCTATCTCCAGGCTTCTTTGCAGCACGGCCCGCTTTCTGCCGGCTGCGGCTCAAAAAAACTTCTATTCTCCCTACTCCGGGTTTGAGAGGGTAACCATTTGAGGAAGGTCACGTCCACCTCCACCTCGCCCGAGGTAGATCTGCGACTACGAAAATTCTCCTACAGTTGGAAGGCGCTCACCGGCGACTTCTTCGGAGGACTCATCGCGGCCCTCATCGCCCTGCCTTACGGCCTGGCGATGGCGACGCTGATGGGCCTGCCGCCCATCATGGGCCTCTTCACCTCGCTTCTCACCTGCCCCATCACCTTCCTGCTCGGTCGTAACCCCGTCCTCATTGGTGGCACCTCCACCGTTACCGTCCCCTTCATTGCCAAAGCCGTCGCTGACTATGGCGTGGCCGGCGCGGCTAAAATTTCCCTCATTGCCGCTATTTTCATGATGATCTTTAGCGTGTTGCGCTGGGGCCGGTATATTCTGCAAGTGCCCCATTCCGTCGTCTCTGGCTTCTCCTGCGGAATTGGCGCCATGATGATCGTCGCCCAGCTAAAAACGATTTTCGGTTTGGCGATTCCTAATTCCTCCACCCAACTCTCCACGCTGTCTCAGTTCTGGATGGTGCTTGAAAAGCTCGACGGCTTCAAGTGGCCACCCTTTGTGCTGGGGGCCATTGTGATTGCCGTCGCCTTCTTCGTCGCGTCCCGCTCGAAGATGTTGCCCGCTCCCCTGATCGGCGTTAGCGTGGCGGTGGTCGCCAGTTATGCGCTCAGTCTGCACGAGAAAATCGTGGGCCGCTTGCCCCTTGAAATGCCGCCCTTAGCCAGTTTTCTCTGGTCGCCCGCTGACCTCGACAAGCTACTGTTGCCCGGCCTCGGCCTGGCCTTTGTCACCTCCGTGAACCTGCTGATCACCTCCCGCGTGGTGGACCATTTCCGCGGCTGGCACAAGCCCATGCGCCCCTCCGATGCCGATGGCGAGTTGGGTGCCTTTGGCATTGCCAACGTCTGTGTCGGCATGTTCGGCGCTCCCATTAGCGTCGGTATCCCGGCGCGCAGCCTGGCCAATGTCCGCTGCGGTGGCACCACCCGCATCTCGAACCTCTTTCACGGCCTGGTTCTGATGGCCACTTTGTGGCTGGGCAGCGAATACGTCTCCAAAATCCCGGTGGCGGCTTTGGCCGGGGTCACCGTTTATGTGGGCATCTGCTTGCTGGAGTGGTCCACCTGGAGGCGTTTGTCGAAGATGCACCGGCTGGACGCGATGGCTTTCCTGGTCACCTGTCTCTCGGTACTGGTAGTGAATGCCGTCATCGCCGTCGCCCTCGGCTGTTCCTTGTACGGCTGGCGGTGGCTCTATGGCCGCTATTTTGTCGCACCCCCACACACGGTGCAGAAAACGGCCTGATTTTTAGCTTCATTGAAGGCAAACGCCCGGATCCCCAACAAAATCTGGTTAAATTGGAGAGGTCCTCTCATCCGATAAGTAGGAATGGTGGACCGATCCGTTTCGAGGAGCCGAAGCTAACTATGTCCGCAGTGGCCGCCAGTAGCACCCTCCATCGCACGCTCGAATTCTGGCAAGCGTCGATTGGCAAGAAGACCGTCATGGCCGTGACCGGCGGCATCTTCGTCGGTTTCACCCTAATCCATATGTTGGGCAACCTACAGATTTACCTTGGCGGCGAGGTGATCAATCACTATGGGCAACTGCTAAAGTCGAATATGGCGGTGCTGTGGGGCGCGCGTCTGTTTTTGCTGGCCACCCTCTCGCTGCATCTCACCGCCGCCTTTCAGTTGTGGTCGTTGAAGAATAAGGCCCGCCCGGTCGCGTACCAGAAGCTCACGGCGACAAAGTCAACTTATGCCTCCCGGACGATGTACGTTAGTGGCCCCATCCTGTTCTTTTTCATCGTTTATCATTTGTCGCATCTGACGACGGGGCAAACCCATCCCCAGTATGACGAGACGGATATCTACCGCAACCTTATCCTAG
>JAYVUQ010000835.1:0-1869 GCA_043787785.1 Bryobacteraceae bacterium | reverse complement strand
TTTGCCACTTCCGACGTAGCCGAACGCCGCTCCACCGCCGGGCTGCTCGATAACCAACTGCGGCCCGGCTTCATCATCCGGCTAACGCTTACGCTTGCCGCCATGGTGGCGCTGCCCACCGTCCCCGCGCTTGCCTTCGTCCTCGCACTGGGCGCCGAACTCACCGGCCGCGCGCTCTTCTTCCAGAGCGTCGTCGGCAAGAGCGCCGCTTCGGCGTTTCTCACCCCAGGAGGCCGCACCGCATGAATCTGCTCCGCCTGCTCGGTATCGATAATCTCTCGAAAGAGTATGCCTACGCCGACGACCCGATCCTCGGCCACACAACCGCCAAGCGCGCGGCCGAAAAGTGGGTGAAGACCACCTGCGGTTACTGCAGCGTCGGCTGCGGCATGGAAGTGGGCGTTCGCGGGAATGAAGCCGTGGCCGTTCGCGGTTGGGAGGGTCACCCGGTCAGTCAGGGCAAACTCTGCCCCAAGGGTCTCTCGGAACACCACACGTTGAACGCCACCAATCGCGCCCAGTACCCGCTGCTGCGCCAGAACGGCGTGCTCACCCGCGTCAGCTGGGAGGAGGCGTTGAGCGCGATGGTCGCCAATCTCGGCTCAACCCAGGCCAAGTACGGCAAGGACTCCCTCGGCGTCATCAGCACCGGCCAACTGCTCACCGAAGAGTTCTACGCGCTCGGCAAGCTGGTGCAACTCGGCTTCGGCACCCCGAACTACGATGGCAACACCACGCTCTGCATGGCCTCGGCCGTCTCCGGCTATAAACTCACTTTCGGCAGCGATGGCCCTCCCGGCAACTACGAGGACCTCCGCCACGCCGACTTCGTCTTGCTGATCGGCGCCAACATCGCCGACAACCACCCCATCCTCGTCCAGCACCTCGGCGCCAATGACCACAAGTACCTCGTTGTCGTCGACCCCCGCGTCACCAAGACCGCCATGCTGGCCGATCTCCACCTGCCCATCAAGCCGCGCGGCGATATCGCGCTGCTCAATGCGATGGCCCACGTCATCCTGCGCGACGGCCTGGCCAATGACGCCTACATCGCCGAACACACCAGCGGCATCGATTCCCTGAAAACGCACCTCGCCCAATACACGCCGGAATTTGCCGCGACCATCACCGGCATCAAAGCCCAGCAGATCGTCGCACTCGCCCACCGCTACGCCCGGTCGAAGGCTTCGTTCATCGGCTGGACCATGGGCGTGAACCACTCGACGCAGGGCGCCGAGACCGTCAACGTCATCAACAATCTGGCGCTGCTCACGGGCCACATCGGCCGCCGCGGCGCGGCCCCATTCTCCATCACCGGCCAGTGTAACGCCATGGGCAGCCGCGAGCTGAGCTTCACCTCCGGCCTGCCGGGTTACCGCAAGTTCGAAAACGCCGCCGACCGCGCTGAGCTGGCAGCTATCTGGAATGTCGACACCGACCGCATCCCAACGAAGCGCGGCTTCGCTTACCCGGACATCATCAACGCCGCCGTCACCGGCCAGAGTAAGGCGCTCTGGATCATCGCGACCAACCCAGTGGTCAGCTACCCGAACCAGACCGAGCTTCGCAAGGCCTTCGCCAATCTCGATTTCCTCGTCGTGCAGGATGGCTACCACCCCAACCCCACCTCCGAACTGGCCGATCTCGTGCTGCCCGCGGCCGTATGGGGCGAAAAGGAAGGGGTCTACACCAACTCCGAGCGCCGCGTTGGCAAGGCCAACCCAGCCGTGAAGCCGCCCGGAGAGGCCAAATCGGATTTCGACATCGTGCTCGCCATCGCCGAGAAGCTGGGCTGCCGCGAAGAACTCTTCAACGGCTGGCACGGCCCCGCCGACGCCTTCCAGGAGATGCGCCAAGTCACCAGGGGCC
>JAYVUQ010000834.1:0-3299 GCA_043787785.1 Bryobacteraceae bacterium | reverse complement strand
ATGGTGATGCCGGCGAATCAGCTACCCAAAGGCCTGGTGCGCCAGCCCATTACGCCCGTGGGGCAATTCTACGTGATGAGTAAGAACTCGGTTGATCCCGCGCTTGACCCGCGTCGCTGGCGTCTCCGCATCAAACGCGAAGGGCGGCTGGTGCGTGATTTTAGCTATGCGGAATTGTTGAGCCTACCGCGCCAGCAGCGCTTCCAGACCCTGCGCTGCATTTCAAACACCCTCAAGACCGATTTGATGGGCACGGCTTACTGGAGCGGCTTGCGCCTGGCACAGCTATGTGAGCGTCGCGATGCCGGCGACGGCGCGGTGGAAGCCGTGGTGCTCGGCGTCGATGGCCACGGTGATAGCTTCCCCATTCAATACGCCTTTGAGGACGAGTTTATGCTCGCGCTGGGCATGAATGGACAAACGCTGAATCGCAACCACGGCTTTCCCATTCGCCTGCTGGCGCCGCGCTACTACGGCTTCAAGAACATCAAATGGATTTCCGAAATTGACTTCGTCACCCGGCCTTACTTCGGCACTTGGCCCAAGCGCGGCTTTTCGAAAGATTCGTTCGTGCATACGATGTCGCACATTGACCGCATCACCCGGCAGGCTGAGGGCCTGCGCATCGGGGGGGTGGCTTTCGCTGGCGTCCGGGGAATCAGCCGGGTGGAAGCGCGTGCCGACCAAGGCGCTTGGGTGCCGATGACCGTGGAGCCCGCGCTTTCCGTCTATACTTGGACTCGGTGGCAAGGCCTCCTGCCGGCCCCGGCGAACGCGCAAGTTGTCGAAACCCGGGCCCTCGATGGCACGGGAAAGTGGCAATTGGCGCAGGAAAGGCCCCAGTTTCCTGACGGAGTGGCCGGGCCAACCGTTCGCCGTATCCCCACCTGACGCAGCATGAACTTAAACGACTTTGAACTCCTCCTTCCGGACTGGCAAAACTTAGAAACGCTGGTGCTGGGCGTCGCCATGCTACTGGCGCTCGCCATGGCCTTCTTTGCGCGGAAGAGCCGGCGTAACTATTTGCAACTCCCGGAATTGCCTTTGGACTCGAGTGAGCTCACCAGCCTCACCACCGTCATTCCGGCGCGCAATGAGGCGGCAAGTATTAAACGCGTGGTGAGTAGCTTTCCGCTGAGCGAAGTGATCGTGGTGGATGATTTCTCTACCGATAACACGGCCGCTCTCGCGCTTGCGGCGGGGGCCCAAGTGATGCAGCCGCCCCCGCTCCAGCGGGGCATGGTGGGCAAGAACAATGCCTGCTTTGCCGGCTCCCAGCAAGTCTCGAGCGACTGGATGCTGTTTGTCGACGCCGACACCTGGTACCGGCCGGAGTTCGCTGCCTCGCTCGTTGGCTATGCCAAGAAGCATAACCTCTCGCTCACGACGGTGTTTCTGAAACAGGAATGTGTCACCGTGTGGGAGAAGATGATTCTGCCCTACGCCTTCGCCCTCTACTTTTGTGGCGTGGACGCTTCGCAGGTGAACGCCACTAGCAGTTCCGAAGCTCTGGCCAATGGCCAGTGCATGCTGTGGAAGCGCTCGGCGTATGAATTTGTGGGCGGGCATGGTACCGTGGCCACTTCCGTCATTGAGGACGTCGAACTCGCCCGTCTGGCCAAACGGCATACCTTGCGTTTGCGCGTGCTGCGCGCCGAACACCTGGGCAGCGTGCGCATGTACGATGGCCTGGGAGCGATTTGGCGTGGCTTTCAGAAGAATGCCTTCCGCTTCCTGGTGGTGAACCCGTCCACGGGCTTTCAGGTGATTCTGGCCTCCATTGTCATGGCGTCCTGGTTGCCGATGCTGATCACCCTGATGGTGTTCAAGCTCTGGCTGGCCGCGGCCATCTTTTACTTTGTACCCGGTCTGGTCTTTGCGCCCTGGTACGGCGGTTTCGCTAGAGCCTTGCTCGTCCCATTTGCCATCTACTTCTTTCAGGTGATCGCGCTCAACGCCATGATCTCCACCACTTTTGGCCTCCGCACTCTTTGGAAGGGCCGTGCCGTCTGAGCTGATTCAGTATTCCGTGCCTTGGGACCTGGTACGCGGCCTCACGCCGCACTTGGCCCATCGCACGGCGACGAACATTGTCCACTTTACGGCCCGCATTGTGGAGCGGATGCATCCGGGGCCGGTGATTGAAGGGCTCGAGCATTTGCCGGAGAATCCGCGGTTCATCCTGGCGGCGAATCACTATCAGCGACCCGGCCTATGGATTCTGCATACGGCGGCGGTACTGACGCAAGCGCTGGTGCGGCGCTACGGCCCGGCGGACCCGCCGGTGCGCTGGATTGTGACGGCCAATTGGCCACCCCTGCGCCTGGGTCCATGGAGTATCCCCTCGCCAGGGGACTGGCTGTTGCCCCGCGTTGCGGCAGTGCTGCAATGCTACCCGGTTTCCTTCGCCGGTCAGAATCCGGCGTTCACGGCCAGGTCGGTGCGCCGGATTTTGAAAGACGCCCGCACGAGTCCCGCGGCGATTGGAATCTTTCCCGAAGGGGTCGCGGGGGCAGCCGGAACGCTGACCGCGCCGCTGCCGGGAGTTGACCGGCTCCTGACACATTTAGGTAAAGCCGGACTGCCGCTAGTGCCCTGCGGTGTCTGTGAGTCGGGGCCCTTGGTGATCCGTTTCGGCGAGCTGATTCCGGCCGCCGTCGTGGCCGCTTCGCCAGATCCGGCGGCGATCGCGATGCAGCGGATCGGGGAATTATTGGAATGGAAAGGCAGGACGAGGGACATCGGCTAACGCTATCGTAGAGGAACGTGAAATTCCTTACCCGCGCGCTTGAAGTGGCGCATACCCTCGGTCTGCAACGGCCCACCGCGCATCTGCTGCTAGGTGGCGTTTCTTCTGACGTCGCGCTGATTGCGGATGCCGAGCGGCGATTTGTGGTGAAGCAGTCCATCCCGAACCTGCGCGTCGCGGCGGATTGGCCGGTACACCCGAGCCGGATTTGGCGCGAGGTGGCTGCTTTGCGGGCGATCGCGCCCTCTTTGCCTCAAGGTGCGGTGCCAGCGGTGGTTTATGAGTCGCGTGAGGAGTATCTTTACGCGATGACGGCGGCACCGGAGGGGGCGGAATCCTGGAAGGAGCAACTTCTGGCCGGGCATATTGATATGTCGCTAGCCGGCTATCTGGGGGCGGTGCATGCGGCGATGTTGCGGTTGCCGAATCCGCGGCCGGAGTTCGACGATATTACGTTCTTTGAGGAGCTACGCATCGACCCTTATTATCGCCACACGGGAGAGCGGTATCCAGAGTTGCGCGAGGCTTTTGCGCGGGGGGCGGAAGCCTG
>JAYVUQ010000833.1:0-4252 GCA_043787785.1 Bryobacteraceae bacterium | reverse complement strand
TACTCGGTGGCCGCGTCCGAAACCGGATCCAGCTCTATGCGAGCGCCGGCATGTACCAGTCTCCGGAGAGCTATGCGGCGGAGGCGGCCGGCATTCAGGAGTTGGGCTTTACGGCATACAAGATGCGGCCTGGGCTGGGTCCGGTGGAGGATGTGCGCGCGGTGGAGTTGATGCGGAAGGCCACCGGGCCCAGCTTCGACCTGATGGTGGACGCCCACACCTGGTGGCGCATGGGCGACCACAGTTATACCGAGCCGACCGTGAGGCAGCTTGCCGAACAGATGGCGGCCTACGAAATTGCTTGGCTCGAAGAGCCGCTATTGCCAGAGCGGCATGAGGCCTACGCGCGGCTGCGCGCGGCGGGCGTGGTGCCGATCGCCGGCGGCGAGCATGAGCCCAACGAAGCCGGCTTCGCCGACTTGATGGCGCAGGGTTGTGTCGACTATGTGCAGCTCGATCTGCTGTGCCAAGGCGGCTACGGCGTCGCGCGTCGCGTCTTTGCCGAGGTCGCGCGACAGAACCTGCGCTTCGCCTTTCATAGCTGGGGTACTGACCTGGAACTGATTACCGCGGCGCAGTTGGGCGTCTGTTGGCCGGAGGACGTTGTCGAGTGGCTCGAGTATCCGGTCTATACGACGGCCACCACGAAGAGCATGTACCGCTTCGATTTGGCGCGCGAGATTTTGAAGACGCCGCTCGATATTGAGCGCGGCGAATTGATGCTCAACCGCGCGCCCGGCTTGGGCGTCGAAGTGGATGAAAGCGTAGTCACTCGTTATCCTTGGATCCCCGGCCCCTGGAGTTACTTTTCGCTCCACTCGCCGGCCGAAACCTTTGCCGTGGTAGGCGACCACAGCATCAAGTTCGCATGATCTGGCCCTTTCTGGCCTTAGGGGGCGCGGCTGGCGTTTCCGCTTGGGCGGTCCGCGCGCCGCGGTCGTCCTTGTTGGGCCCGGTGATCTGGCGCGGGCCGCGTGACGCCAAAGCGATCGCTTTCACCTTCGATGACGGCCCCAGCGAAGGCACGATGGAACTGCTCGATTTGCTGGACCAGCACCAGGCGCGCGCCACGTTCTTCGTCTGCGGCGTCAATGTCCTTCGCCTGCCGGCCGCAGCGCGCGAGATCGTCGCCCGCGGACATGAGATCGCCAACCACACCATGACCCACCAAGCGCTCTATCTGCAAAGACGCGAGACGATCCGCCGCGAAGTGCTGGACGCGCAAGCGGCGATTTCAGACGTCACCGGGAGGCGGCCCCAGCTCTTCCGGCCCCCTTTTGGCTGCCGCTGGCCGGGGCTCAAGAGCGTGCTGCGCGAGGCCGATCTGCGACTCGTGATGTGGTCGGAGATTGGCTGCGACTGGACCCTTCCGACGGCCCAAGTGGTGCGCAGGCTGGAGTCCGCGGCTCAGCCAGGGGCCATTTTTTGCCTGCATGACGGCCGGGAATTGGCCACCAAACCGGATCTCGCCACCACCATCGGGGCAGTTCGCGTTATCATGCCCACATTAGGGAAAAGCGGCTTTTGCTTCCCGACCGTCAGCCAAATCATATGCCCGACCTAATCCCAGACCTAATTCCAGACCCCATCATCGAACGTGTCATCCAGGTAATCGTCAAGACCCAGCACATGGAGGCGGATATCGTAAAACCGGAGAGTACTTTTGAAGAGTTAAAGATCGACTCGCTCGATGGCCTGCAGATCTTGTTTGCCCTCGAAGAAGAATTCAATGTCAATATCCCCGACGAAGCGGCCAAGCAGTTGCGCAGCGTGGCCGACATTGCCAACGGCATCCGCACCTTGCTGGCGGAAGCTCCGGCAGCCACTGCTTAAGGCATGATGCGCGTCGCGATTACTGGCGTAGGCATCGTCTCGGCGATCGGCTCCACGCGGGATGACTTCTGGGCTGCGCTCGCTGCCGGACGGTCTGGCATCCGGCCGATTGAATCGGTGGATTGCTCGTCCTTGAAGATCCGCCATGGGGCCGAAGTGGCTGGTTTCGACGCCGCACGGCTATTTGAGCCCAAAGAGATCGACCAACTGGACCCCTTCGCGCTCTACGCCCTGGCCGCCGCCGCCGAGGCCATTACCGATTCAGGCATCGTGCTCACCAGCGAACTCAAGCAGCGGACGGCGATCATCACCGGCTGCGGCCTGGGCGGCAAGGTGACCGAAGACCAGGCATTCCACGATCTTTATGCTGACAACAGGGCGCGGTTCCACCCGATGACGATTCCGCGCGCCATGACCAGCGCCGCCACCAGCCAGATCTCCATGCGTTTTGGCTTTACGGGGCCGGCGCTGACGGTTTCCACCGCCTGCTCGTCGGCCAATCATGCCCTGGGCCAAGCCTTGTGGATGGTGCGCAGCGGCGCGGCGCAGATGGCGATCGCTGGGGGCAGTGAGGCGCCCTTCACCCTGGGCGTCCTGAAGGCCTGGGAAGCCATGCGGGTCATGGCGCCCGATACGTGTCGGCCCTTTTCCAAGGATCGCCTGGGTCTGATTCTCGGCGCTGGTGCCGGCATGCTGATTCTGGAGCCCTGGGAACGCGCGGTCGCCCGCGGGGCGCGCATCTATGCCGAACTCTCCGGCTGCGGCATGACGGCCGACGCGCACCACCTCACCATGCCTTCTTGCGATGGCGCCGCCCGGGCCATGACGCTCGCGATGTCCGATGCGGGCCTGTCACCCGAAGAAGTGGGCTACATCAATGCCCACGGCACGGGCACCAGCGCCAACGATGCCACAGAGACTAAGGCCATTCGCGAAGTGTTTGCGACCCCGCCAGCCGTCAGTTCCACGAAATCGATGCATGGCCACGCCATGGGCGCCGCGGGCGCACTGGAGGCGGCAGCCACGGCTTTGGCGCTCTTTCACGGCGTGCTGCCGCCCACGGCGAACTATACAACGCCCGATCCGGATTGCGATTTAGACGTGATCCCCAATGTTGCCCGCGTGGCCAAGGCCGGCGGGGCGCTGTCGAACTCGTTTGCCTTTGGTGGTCTTAACGCCGTCCTGGCCTTCCGCGCCGTCTAGTTGGTCGCGCCGGGTGCGGTAACGCGGGTTACTGGCCCACCCCCCTAAGTCTTGCGCTTATTTGCCCGCACCGGGGCACCGTCGCGGACGTCGTCGGAGGGATTCACCACCAGCACTTCACCGCCGGTGAGACCGCTGGTGACTTCGATCTCGAGTCCGTAATCCCGCCCTACTTCCACCTTGACGAATTTCACCTTGCCGCCCTTCACCGTCGCCACTTGGGGACCGCCGGCTGGCGTCAGCAGCGTGTCGCCGGGGATGAGGAGCATGCGCTTCAGGTGATGGCCCTCGAGTTGGGCGCGGGCGTACATGCCGGGCAGGAGAGTGCGGCCCTGGTTTAATACCTGCACCTCGGCGAGCAGCGTCCGCGTGCCGACGTCGAGCGAGTTGGCGGTGCGCGTCACTTTGCCCACGAACTTGGCATTGGGCATGTCTTGCAGCGTAATCGTGGCCTTTTGGCCAACGATCACGTCATCGACATTCTGCTGCGGCACGTTCACAAAGACGCGCAGCGTGCTGATGTCGGATAGACGGAAGAGTTCGCGCCCCGCCTGCAGGGACGCCGTAGTAATCAGGTTGCCGACGGCGCAGTTGCGGACGGTGATGAGCCCGTCGAAAGGCGCGGTCACTTTTTGAAAGACGGTCAGCTCGGTGATGCGTTGCACCTCGGCTTCCTGGGCCTTGATGTTCTCTCTCGCGACGTTGACGTTGGCTTCGGTAGCGGCTTTGTCGGCTTGGCGGACCGATAGCTGCGCGGTGGATTCGTCGCCCGCTTGCTTTGACGTGACGCCTTCCCGTACCAGCTCCTGTTGCCGTTTTGATGTCACTTCGGCCAGCTTGAGATTCGCCTCGCTCACCATCACCTGTGCTTGCACCTGGCCGAGCGAAGCCTTCAACTGATCGAGCCGGCTGCGGGCTTGGCGCAGTTGCTGATCCTGTTCCGGCGAATCGATCCGCACCAGCACTTGCCCATTACGGACGTAGTCGCCGATGTCGGCGTAGCGCTTCACAATATAGCCTTCGGCGCGCGCGTAGACGGGCGTTTCGCCGATGGCGGCGACGGTGGCGGGCAGTAGTAAATCGGCGGGCTTTTCGGTAACTTTTACCGAAGCCACCGTCACCACGGGGATCTCTTTGCTGTCGGCTTTGGCCTCCGCCGTCACCAGATCGATCTGGCGTTGCCGGGGAACCCAGCCCACATAGAACAGGCCCGCCA
>JAYVUQ010000832.1:0-4861 GCA_043787785.1 Bryobacteraceae bacterium | reverse complement strand
GGTTATGCATGGTGGAGTTACTCACGGGTCATGAATTCATCTAAGTTGAATAAGACGCGGGCCAGGCCCACCCAAGGGGCAAGCGACGGGTCAGCCGGTAGCAACGTTGCCGCCGACTTATCCTTGGCGACTAAGCTGGCTTGGGCGTCGAGATATTTGGCGAGCCGTTCGCGCTCTCCCGGTTGGGCGGGGCGTCCCAGCGCCAAGGCGAAGGCATAATCTAGTTTTTGGTCCTTGGGCGCTTCGCGATCGATGCGCATAGCTAAGCCCTGAGCGGCTTCAAAGAAGACCGGATCATTCAGCAGGTTCAGGCTCTGCAGCGCCGTGTTGGAGGGGCGTCGGCGCGAGCAGGCGACGTTCGAGTCCGGGGCATCGAAGGTCATCAATTGCGCATAAGGTGTGGTGCGTTGAAAGTGAATATAGATCCCGCGGCGATAGCGATCCGGCCCTTGGCTCTCCTCCCACTTACGAGTGCCGTAGCCGAGGGCAGTGACGCTGGCGGGTTGCGGCGGCATGACGCTGGGTCCGCCGATCGTGGGGGTCAGCAGGCCACTGGCGGCTAGTGTTGTGTCGCGGATCAGTTCGGCGGGCAGGCGCAGACGATTCTGCCTGGCAAGCCACGTATTTTCCGGGTCACGGTCTTTCAGCTCTGGCCGCGTGTTCGAGCTTTGCCGATAAGTGGCCGATAGCACTATCGTCTTGTGTAGGTGCTTCAAGCTCCAGCCGCCTTCGCGCAGTTCAACGGCGAGCCAATCCAGTAACTCGGGATGCGTAGGCCGGTCGCCCTGGGTGCCAAAGTCCTCCGAGGTCTTCACAAGGCCGCGGCCAAATAACTCCTGCCAGGCGCGGTTGGCAATCACCCGGGGAGTAAGCGGATTTTCGACGCTCGTCAGCCACTTGGCAAAGGCAAGGCGGGCCGGTTCGTCGCCCGGGTTTAAGGGCGGTAAGACGGCCAGGGTGCCGGGCTTCACTTCGAGCCCTGGCCGTTTGTAATCGCCTTTCAGCGCGATATGTGTGGGCGCTGCCTTAGGGTCGGCGGCCATCGTATAAGCCTGCGTGAAGCGAGGCAGGGTGGTCTTCAGCTCAGAAAGCTTGCCTCGCAGTTCCTTGATTTTTCCCAGGAGAGCCTGATCGCGCGGCAGGTCTGGCCCGACGTTGGCGATGAAATAATCGGTCAGCATCTCCGCTTGGCGCGGATGGCGCTCCCCGGGCGGCGTGAGCCAGAGTTGCTGGCAGCGCTCTACCATGGCCGTGCAGGAAGTAACCCAGAAGTCCCACTCGACGTTATCGCCGGGCTTGCGGATGGCTTTCAGCAGTTCGGCTTCAAAATTCGCCTGAAGCTCGGGGATTTTGTACTCAGTGAGTAAGTCCTGTCGGGTTTTATCGTAAGTGGGTTTGGCGCGTAAGTAAGGGCCTAGTTCGCCGGGCATCGGGGCGTCAATGTCTTCGTGTTGGGCGGAATCCATGACGGCGAAGAGCTGGTAGTATTCGCGCTGCGAGATGGGATCGTACTTATGGTCGTGACATTGGGCGCAGCCGGCTGTAAGTCCCATCCAGGTGGTGGCGATGGTGTTGGCGCGGTTGATGGTTTGCTCGAAGCGGTCTTCCTGGCGGGAGACGCCAGCCTCGCGGTTATACAGCGTCATCCGGTTGAAGCCGGTAGCGACGCGCTGCTCGACGGTGGCGTTGGGCAGTAAGTCGCCGGCGAGTTGCTCGACGGTGAAACGGTCGAAGGGAAGGTCGTGGTTCAGGGCGTCGATCACCCATTGGCGATAGCGCCAGGCCCAGGGGCGGACGAGGTCCTTTTCAAAGCCGTCAGAGTCGGCGTAGCGGGCCAGGTCGAGCCACGGGCGGGCGAAACGCTCGCCATAGTGCGGCGAGGCCAGAAAGCGATCGACGATCCGCTCGTAGGCATCGGGACGGGTGTCGGCGAGAAATTCGGTGAGTTCCTGCGGCGTCGGGGGAAGTCCGCGGAGATCGAGGCTGAGGCGGCGAAGCAGCGTCGTCTTGGGGGCTTCCGGCGAAGGTGCGACGCCCTCTTTGGCGAGGCGGGCGAGGACGAAGTTGTCGATGGGGTTGCGAGCGCCGCCAGCGGCAGGAGGCGTCGGGCGCGCGAGCGGTTCAAAAGCCCAGTGCTTGGCTTTCGTAGGGGCGGCCGTAACCGGCGCGGCTTCGTTGTGCTTGACGCCGGCGTCGATCCAATCACGCAAGATCGCCACTTCCGCGGCCGTAAGCCGCGCACCCATGGGCGGCATTTGGAAGCCAGACTTGGTGGAGGTGACGCGTTCAATCAGAGAACTGGCGGAGCTATTGCCGGCCACAATCACCGGCCCGGTATAGCCGCCCCCCAGCAGAGCGACGGCAGAATCGACGCGCAGTCCGCTATTAGCTTGGGCCGCGCCATGGCAGCCGGCGCAACGTTTCTTCAGGAGGGGGGCGACGTCGGTAGTGTAGTCGGCGGCGGCCATCGCCGACACCGTCAGGAGAGCGCCAAACAACTGGCTTTGCATACCTTTATTATGAGGGATAGTTCACCAGCGAGGAGTTTCTCTCAATGACCACACCGCCGCCCCTACACCAGCCGCCCCTACACCAGCCGCCCCCTGCGATGAGCGAAGGGCCGAAAAAGACGCCCATCTGGGTATGGATCGTCGCCGCCATTGGCGGCATCGTCCTGCTGCTGATGATCGGCGTGGGCCTGCTGGGCTACTACGCCGTGCAAAAGGTGAAAGAGGTGGCCAGCAATCCCGCCGCCGCCGCGGCCATTATCTCGAAGATCGACCCTGACCTCGAAGTGATGGATGTGGATGAGGACAAGAAGGTGATCCGCGTCCGCAACAAAAGGAATCACGAAGAGGTAACGCTGAACCTCAGCGACATCATGAAGGGCAAGTTGAAGATGTCGCACGAAGGGAAGGACGGCGTAGAGTCGTTCGAATTGGGCGGCAAGGTGAAATTGCCATCGTGGTTGCCGGCCTATCCAGGGGCGGAAATGAAGGGCATTGGGGCGGGCCACAGCGACAAAGACGGCGCGGGCGGCTTGGTAACTTTCGAGACGGCTGATGCGCCAGAAAAGGTGCTCGCCTTCTATCAGCAGGCGCTCGATAAGCACGACTTCAAGAAGAAAGAAAGTGTGGAGTCCACCGGCGCTTCGGCCTTGATCATGAAATCTGACCAAGGCGAAATGGCGACGATCACCGCCACGCCGAACAGCGGAAAGACGCAGGTTTCGTTGATTTATGGCAGTAAGTAGCGCGCTGCTGCTGTTGGCGGCCTTGGTGCCCTTGGCAGCCGAACCGGGCTACGTCTACCAACGGACCGGCCACGAAGCCGACGTCGTTACCGCGGTGAAGGGTGGCGTTGTCTTGATGGGCGGCGGCAAAGACGTCGCCGAAGCCTTCGCTTGGATGATCGAGCGCTCCGGCGGAGGGGACTTTCTGATTTTACGCGCCACGGGCACCGATGCCTACAACCCTTTTGTCGTCCAGCAAGGCACGGTGAATTCCGCGGCCACCCTGATCTTGCGGACGCGCGAGGCGTCGTCAGAGCCTTTCGTGCTCGATCGAATCCGGCAAGCCGAAGCGATCTTCCTAGCCGGCGGCGACCAGTGGAATTACATACGTCAGTGGAAAGATACTCCCTTAGCGGCGGCCTTGCAGGAGCGTATCGCGCAGGGCGTTCCCGTCGGCGGCACCAGCGCGGGGTTGGCCGTCTTGGGGGAGCATTACTTTGCTGCCGAACACGACACGGTTACGTCCCCTGAAGCCTTGGCGGATCCGTTTGATGTGAAAGTCACCTTGAGCGACGGCTTTTTGCGCGTGCCGTACCTCAACGGTCTGATCACCGACAGCCACTTCATGGAGCGCGGCCGCGAGGGCCGCCTTTTGGCGTTCTCGGCCCGGCTACGGGTGCGTGGCCTAGGCGTCGATGAGGCCACCGCAGTATTACTTGAGCCGGATGGAAAGTCGCGCGTCGCGGGGCGAAATAGCGCCCACTTCTATGAGATCCCGGGAGATGGCGTGGTCTGCGAAACCGGCAAAATGCTCGAGATTCCATCCGTTGGCGTGGAGCGCGTGCCCGCAGGAGGAAGCTTCGATTTCGCCGGCTGGCAGGGTACTGGTGAGCGAGAGAGCTTGGCGGTGAAGGCCGGTGCTATAATTAAAGCTGAACGTCCATGATTATCCTCTTAACTATCGTGCATGTGCTGGTATGCACACTCTTGATCGGCGTAGTGCTTTTGCAGAGCGGAAAGGCGGCTGACTTAGCCGGCGCTTTCGGCGGCATGGGCTCGCAGACCACTTTCGGTCCCCGCGGCGCGGCGACTTTGCTAACGAAGGCGACGACGATTGGCGCAGCGCTTTTCATGGTCACTTCGCTGAGCTTGGCCGTCCTCCAGACGCGCGAAGGCGGTAGCCGTGGATCGGTTTTGGATCGGACGCCGATTTCGGCTCCCAAGACATCCACGAAAGCCCCGGCCTTGCCGCAAGTGACGATCCCGTCGGTGCCAGTGATGCCGTCCCCGGGTGCCACGCCCAAGGTGGAAGTGACGCCGGTCCCGCAGAACGCGGCTCCGGTAAAGCCTCCTCCGGTTGCTTCGCCGAAGAAGTAGTATAATTTAAGTGAGTTTGTACACCTGCGGAGGTGGCGGAATTGGCAGACGCACTAGCTTGAGGTGCTAGCGAGTAACATCGTAGGGGTTCAAGTCCCCTCCCCCGCACCATTTTTGAGAGAGCCTCCTGGCAGCGGGAGGCTTTTTTCATGTTTACTGACGGGTCCAGCCGTGGGAGGTGTGTGTGGCGGCGTGGGCGGTGGCTTCTTTGAGGAGGGGTTGGGGGAGGGGGGTGGCCTTTGGGGGGTGAGA
>JAYVUQ010000831.1:0-6671 GCA_043787785.1 Bryobacteraceae bacterium | reverse complement strand
TATTTCCAGACAATGACGCCCGCCAGCACGAACACGATGACGGTGGTGGCGTTCATCATTCCCGCCAGCACCGACTTCACGGCATTCATCTGGTGAATGTTGGCAATGCCGACAAATGACAAGGAACTCAGCATGAGAATTCCAATGCCCGCGCCAAAATAGCCACCATAGATGCCGACCAGCAACTGGAAGAAGATGATCGCCCCCAGGATGCGCGGCGTCGGCTTTTCGTGCGCCCCGGCTCCCAGCTTGCGGGAGATCCACGGCTGAATCAGCAGCAGCACGGTGGCGCCGAAAAGCAGCCACGGCACCAGATTCGAGAAAACACTTTCCGGTAACCGAGCCACCAGCAGCGAACCGATGATCCCACCCAGTAAGCTCGGCGGACCCAGCCGCCAGAGGTGAACCCGGCACTCCGCCAACTCGCGGCGATAGCCCCAACTGGCGGCCAGTGAACCGGGCAGCAAGGCGAAAGTGCTGGTGGCGTTCGCCGCAATCGGGCCCAGCACCAGCATCAGACTCGAGAAGGTGAACAGCGTACCTCCGCCGGCGATCGAGTTGACGGCGCCAGCCAGCCAGGAAGCGGCGGAGAGAAGGGTCCATTGGGCTACAGGTTCAAGCATGCGATCTACGAGCGTATCAGGCGGTGTGGGCGCTCCGGTTTCCTGGACGACAGTGGGCTCGCGAGCCCACGTCTGTTGATGTCACCATATGAGGGTGAGCAAGCACTGTAGCGGTTGTGGCGGGTCGCTCGAAAAGCTGGACCTGATGTGCCCGGTTTGCGGGCAATTGGTCTATGCCGAAGATCTGGAGCGCTTAGCTTCCGAGGCACAATCGCTCGAGACCAGCGGCGATTTTGCGGGTGCGACGGAATGTTGGCGACGAGCCTTGTTGCTGTTGCCGGCCGACTCGGTGCAGGCCGCTAAAATTCAAGCGCACCTGGATCAACTGCACGTCCGCCAGGCCGATGAAGCCGGACGCCGGGAGGAGGAGGTCCAAAAAGCCAGTTGGATGAAGCGCTTCGGCGGACCCTTCGTCGTCATCGGCGGCTTGCTGTGGAAGTTCAAAACCATCGCTCTCTTAGTCTTCACCAAGGCCAAGTTCTTGCTCCTCGGCTTGGCCAAGCTGAAGACCGTCGCCTCCATGTTTCTCTTCTTTGGCGTCTATTGGACGCAGTTCGGCTGGGTATTTGCGTTGGGCTTCGTACTCAGCATTTACGTCCACGAAATGGGCCACATGTGGATGCTGCGGCATTATGGCTTGCGCGCGTCGCCACCACTCTTCATCCCCTTTGTCGGGGCCTTTGTCGCGCTTTATGACCAACCGGCCGACGTCCACCAGGACGCGCGGATCGGCTTGGCAGGGCCGACCTGGGGCTTAGGCGCGGGGCTCTTTTGCGGGCTGATGGCGGTGCTCACGGGCGAGCGCATCTGGCCGGCGCTGGCCCACACCATCGGCTTCATGAACCTCTTCAATTTACTGCCAGTGATCTTTCTGGACGGCGGACGCGGGGCGCGTGCTTTGGATCAACAACAGCGCTGGGCCGCGCTGAGCCTCAGCCTGGTGCTGGCTTGGATGCTGGGCCAGCCTTTTCTCTATCTGATCGCCGCCTGCTTTGGCTACCGCCTTTACAAGAAAGATGCCGCCCCTTACGCGGATTGGCCCGCCTTCTGGCAGTTCGGCGGCCTGCTGGTGTCGCTGGGCTTGCTCAGTTCGCTACCCGTCCGCATCAGTTCACTCTAAACGACAGGCCCTGATTATCTCCCGTCCAGCAACATCAGTTCCAACCGCGATCCATCCGCGCCTCCCAGGAATACCTTCTGTGTGGCCTTTACAAAATCTGATGGCTTGGCATTCGGGATATCGGTGAAGGTTTGGGGGTTGCGATCCGTCAGGGGGAACCAACTGCTTTGTACCTGCACCATGATGCGATGTCCTGCGCGGAAGGTGTGTGCGACGTCGGGGAGTTGAAATTGAATATGGTCGGGTTGATTGGGGATGAAGGGCACGGGCTTTTCGAAGCTTTGCCGGAATTTGCCGCGGAAGGGCTCGCCGCGCACTAACTGTTGATAGCCACCCATCTGGATCTTGTTGGCCGGAGGTAACAAGGGCGCGGGGCCCGGCGGCGCGTTGTAATCAGGATAGTCAACAGGGAAGACGTCGATTAGCTTAACGACAAAGTCCGAGTCGGTGCCAGTGGTGGATACTTTCAGATGGATACGAATTGGCCCCATCACCGTAACATCTTTCTCGAGCACGGGCGTCTTGTAGACCAGCACATCAGGCCGAGTAGAAGCGAAACGCTGATCCTCAGTCATATAGTCGCCGCGCACTCCGACGCCGACGTGGGCAATATAAGGCACAGGTTTGCTTGGATCCGCCAGATACTCATCATTCGTTGCGGTGGCGGGCCGTTCCCAGGTAAGTGTACCGCTGGGGGCGAGAAATAAGCTGGAGGGCTTGGCGGTTTTCGGCGGCCACGCATCGAACTTACGCCATTGGTTGGCACCAGTCTCGAAAACCCAAGCCCTCGGAAATACGGCGGCCCGGCCCTTCAAGTGGTGCAGAAAGAACGGGAACTCGATTTGTTGACGGTAATATAGGCCGGTTTTAGCGCCAAAGTTAACATTGCCGACACGGTCGCCGTCACCGCGGGCGAAGCCGCCGTGGGTCCAAGGGCCCATCACGAGTAAGTTATTGGCGGGCGGCGAATTCTGCTCCATAAATGCGAACTGGCGCAGGGGGCCTTGCGGATCCTCGGTATCATACCAGCCACCAACGGTCATCGTGGCCGGCTTTACGTTACTTAGATACTTCCAAATTGCGCGCGACTTCCACACATCATCGTAAGTGGTGTGCTCCACGTTCATCTTCCAGTAAGGCTGCGTACCCTTGAAGTACTTTTCATCGGCATTGGCGAGCGATCCCATATTCAAAAAGAACTCATAGCCATCGGTGGTGCCGTAGTCAAAAGGAATCGCCGTGGCCGGGCGGGCCGGTTCGTCGCCACGAGCTTTAAAGCCCATATAAAAGCGAAAACGATGGGCTAACATAAATGCGCCATTGTGATAGACGTCGTCGCCCTGGTAGTAATCAATTACGGGCGCCTGTGGAGAGGCAGCTACTAAGGCAGGATGTGCGTCCACTAGCGCGGCCGCAGCGAAAAAGCCGGGCTGGGAAATTCCCCAAATGCCGACCTTTCCCGTATTGCCAGGCAAGTTTTTAACGAGCCAGTCGATGGTGTCATAGGCGTCGGAACTTTCGTCAAAGCCCTTAGGGCCCTTGTTGGGCTGGTGTGGCCGGATCGGAACGTAAGTGCCCTCGGACAGGAAGCGCCCGCGCACGTCCTGATAGGCAAAGATGAAACGCTCTTTCTCAAAGGCTTCCGATGGGCCGAGCGTGGGTTTAAACTGATCCGGCCCGTAGGGTGCGACGTTGTAAGGCGTGCGCATCAGCATGATCGGATAGGTTTTGCCGTCGGTGATCGCGTCCTTGGGGATATAGACGGACGTGAAGAGCTTGGTGCCGTCGCGCATGGAGATGCGGTATTCGTATTTTGAGTAAAACTCCCGCACGGTACTCGCGGGAGTGGCAGGCGCGGGCGCAGGCGACGGGGCTTGGCCAAAAACGAAAACGGCGGAAAGCACCGCCCACAAAGCGACTGGTCTCATCTCCAGAGTTTAGCTTGAAGGTGAACTAGGCACGGCCTTCCAGCTTCGTGATTCGCAACTCGTGCTGATTGGAGACCTGCACCAACCGATCTGTCGCCGTCAGCAAACGCCCGGTGGCCGTCATTAGGCCATCCATCATCTCGCGTTGGTGACTGAGCGCCAGGTTGTGCTCCGCTTGCATCGCTTCCAATCGTGTAAGCATCGCATTATGGATTTCTACGCTCTGCGCCAACGCCTCGTGCCGTTCCACTAGCCGATCCATTCGCTCGTCAAAACTCATACCCTGATTCTCGCACGCAAGATCAGCGCGCTACAATTCAAGAGTCCTCATGAACATCCAAGCCTCCTCGCCCTGCCGGGTGGACCTCGCCGGTGGCACCCTCGACATCTGGCCGCTGTATCTTTTTCACGAGTCCGCCGTTACCGTCAACTTCGCCGTGGACCGTTATACCCGTTGCTGGCTGTCGACGCGCAACGACGGCGCCATTCATCTGAAGTCGCGCGACCTGGGTATCTCCGAGAGTTTTCCGTCTTTGGAAGCGCTGATGGCGGCCAAGAAATATCGCCTGCCGCTCACTGCCCGGCAGTTGCGCTTCTGGCAGCCGGAAGTGGGGCTCGATCTCGAGACGGTGAGCGAAGCCCCCGCCGGCGCCGGCATCTCCGGCTCATCGTCGCTCATGATCACCGTCGCTAGCGCTCTAAACAAGCTCACCAAAGGCGGCCATACGCTCGAGAAAATCCGCGAAATCGCCCAGAATATCGAAGCGCAAATCATCCAGGTACCCACCGGCTGCCAGGATTATTACCCCGCCATGTACGGCGGCGTCAACGCCATGGAAATGGGCCCTGCCGGCATCAAACGCGTTGGCCTGCAGGTGGACCTCGCCGATTTTGAAGAACGCATCGTCCTCGCCTACACGGGCGAACCGCGCAACTCCGGCATCAACAATTGGGACGTGATGAAGAAGCACATTGATGGCGACAAAAGCGTCCATCGGGCTTTCGAGGAAATTTCAGCGATCGGCAACGGCGTGCGGAGCGCGCTGGCAGCCTCTGATTGGGAAGAACTGGCCGCCCTGATCCGCGCCGAATGGAGCCATCGCAAAAAGAATGCGCCCGGCATCACCACGCCGCTCATCGACCGCTTGGTGAAAGCTACTGCGCGTGCCGGAGCCAAGGCCGCCAAGGTCTGCGGCGCCGGTGGCGGCGGCTGCGTCTTCTTCCTGGTGGAGCGCGGCGCGAAACAGAAGGTGCAGGCGGTCATCGAGCGCGAAGGCGCACAGGTGCTCGACATCCACGTGGCGCCGCGTGGTGTGCAAGTCAGTACGAAGAGCTAACGAACCATGTCTCGCGCGGACATCTACGGCCTTTCGGTCCGCGTGGGGCTGTTTGCGTTTCTCGAGTTGCTGAGCCTGATTCTGTTCGGCTGGCTGCTGGCACCGTGGGCGGGCACCGTGGCTTCGGCCGCCCTCAGTACGTTCCTCGCCGCCGTCGTCACGAACACCTTCACCGTCCGTATCTTTGAGCGACTCTCCGTGGCCGACCTGGGCCTCAACTGGACCCCTGCTTCCCTTCGCAATTTGCTGTGGGGCTTGGGCGGTGGCATACTCGCGGGGCTCGTCGTGCTGATTCCACCCATCCTCGCCGGGGTCGCCAAACTCGTCCCCGCGCCAGACCAGCCCGCCAACCTGCGCAGCCTCCTCTTCGTTAGCGCGATGCTGGCGTTGGGCGTCGTCGGCGAAGAACTGCTCTTCCGTGGCTACGGCTTCCAACTCCTGCTGCGTCACGCCGGCCCCTTCGCCACCATCCTGCCGGTCAGCGTCCTGTTCGCCGCCGCCCACTCCGCCAACCTCAATTCCAGCTGGCTGGGGCTCTTCAACACTTTCCTCTGGGGCTTCATCCTCGGCTTCGCCATCCTGCGCAGCGGTGACCTCTGGCTCGCCATCGGCCTCCACTTCGGCTGGAACTGGACCCTACCTCTCTTCGGCGTCAACCTAAGCGGCTTCCGCATGGCGGTCTCCGGCTACGTCACCGAGTGGACAGCGGGGCCTTTGTGGAGCGGTGGTGATTACGGCCCGGAGGCGAGTATTCTTACTTTGCTGATGATGCCCTTGCTGGGTTATGCTTTGTGGCGCGCACCGATCGAGACGCAGCGGTTGAAGCTGGTGAGCGATCCGGAGGATGAGGTAGAGATGCTGTTGGACGAACCGTCTTGACTCAAGTCATGCCAGCAGTTAACGAAATCGTGTTTGAAATAACTCACGAAGCCGATGAGGGCTTCTGCGCGGAGTGCCTTCTGAACGCAAGCTGACACTCGGGACGAGCTATAAGCGGCGGTAGTTTTCAATTTCGATTTGCCGTAGCCGACTAGCAGCTTACGCATCCAAGACAGGTGTCAGGAATGACGCGCTAATATTGTGCCATGAGATCTCGGCTTCGATTCAGTTTCCGCTTCGCTGCCCTCTCGACGCCGGCCCTGCAACCGCAATTTGCGAACGGTGTCAGCAGATCATGCGGGTCAAGCTGCATTAGTTGCTAAGGGTACATATTTATGGTTTAAACAACTACGCGGAAGGGATCGATTTCGGCTCGTGGACCGGCAAAGCCGTTTTTTTTGGGTTTCGGCGTGAGTTTCAAAAAAGGTATTACTAAAGACGGCAACCCCATTCGTAATGCGGAGCTCTGGAGAAACTCACGGAAATACGGCCAACAGTTGAATACCGCGTTGCCTCTACGGAAAGCGTCGATCTGCTCGGAAGTGGGCGTTTCGGAGCCCAATAGCTGATAGTCGAGTGCAAAGACACACTCCAGCTTCAACAGCTCGTTCGGCTCAACTGATGAGTCGCCTAGGAGAGCTTGTGCGCTGAATGCCAGCCAAAAATAAAGGCCACCATCAGAATGCTCTGGCTCTAAACATCGATCGCGTCCGGACCATCCCATAGATAGGACTGTTCCATGGAGCGCTGCATCTCGCCCATGCGGATCGGCTCGGAAAGGTTG
>JAYVUQ010000830.1:0-3090 GCA_043787785.1 Bryobacteraceae bacterium | reverse complement strand
GCTGGCGCAGGCGATCGCGGCGCAGGCGGGCGAGCGTGGGGCTGGCCTCATCGGTGAGAGTGCCGTCCGGTAAGATCTTGCCGGAGAGTTCAGCGAGGGTGCGGGAAAAATCACTGATGGCGCTGGCGTGGGCGGCAAGGCGCGGATAGTTATCGGCCACATCGAGAATGGCGGTGCGCAACTCACGCGCCCGGTGAAGCAGACTCGAGAGGGCGTAGATCTCGGTCGCCTCGAGGATGGCGCCTTCAATGCGGAGCTTTTGCAAGGTGACCGTGGGATCCGGGAGGTTCGTGAAGCGCACGAGGGTCTCGCCGCAGCGGACGTAGCGGATGGCCTCTTCGACATCAGCCAGACTCTCCTCTAGCGAGGCGCGGTCGGTGTGAGGAGTAAGCGCGTCGAGGCGCTCGCGGCCCAAGGGGGAATGCACCTCGCGGCGCAGCAGTGCGCGAAGCGACTCGTATTCAAGAAGGTCGAGACTCCAAAGGTTCATGGGCATTGAGGGCCCGCTCGATAACGGCGAGCGAACCAGGGGTTATTTCGAGGGACGCGAGCTCGGTGGCCGCAAACCAACGCACGTCAGCCGCGTCGTCACCTGCCTTTAGTGTCCCACTCTCGACGCGGCAAAGGTAATCGAGCAGAACGAAATGGTACTCCGTGCGGCCGGATTCATCGGCGGCGATGCGCTCATAGACTTCGGCCAAGCGGATGATGGAGACCTCAAGACCGGTCTCTTCACGCACCTCGCGATGCAGGGCATCAACCACCGGTTCGCCCAACTCCACCAAGCCGCCCGGCAGGGACCAGAAACCCACGTAAGGCGGCTTGCCGCGACGACAGAGCAGAACCTGGCAGCCATCGACGACCAGCGCGCCGACGCCCAAGAAAGGCCGATCTGGATAGTGACGGTTCACACGTGACTAGATTGCCCTGAGAGTCTTCGGGAGGGTTTCTTTTTCACCTGGTGGGCAACACCCGGAAAGTGAGGTGCGAACCAACTGGGCCACGGTAGACACGCTGCGTCGCCTTCTGAAAGTCTGTATGCAAGGCCTTGGGAATCTCCATGAACTTTTGTGGATTCCGGTCGGTGAGGGGGAACCAACTGCTTTGGACCTGCACCATAATGCGGTGGCCGCGGCGGAAGGTGTGATAGGCGTCGGGCATCACGAACTCGATGCGATCGGGCTTGCCGGGCTCAAACGGTACGGGCTTCTCAAAGCTCTGCCGGTACTTGCCGCGGAAGGGCTCGCCGCGCACTAACTGCTGATAACCGCCCATCTTAGTGGGGTTCTTTTCGATCAACTCGGGATAATCATTGGGGTAAACATCGATCAGTTTCACGACAAAGTCAGAGTCGGAACCGGTGGTGGAAGCCAGCAGGCTGACAGTAATGGGGCCCGCCAAGGTGACGTCTTCTTTGAGCGGCTCCATTTCGAAGGTGAGCACGTCGGGCCGTTGAGCGGCGAAGCGTTGGTCTTCGGTCATGTAGTCGCGTAACATGCCGAGGAAGGTATAGCCCAGATAGGGGACGGGCTTCATCGGATCGCTGAAGTATTCATCGTAACCGGGAGAGGGCTCGGCTTGCCAGTCTAACTTACCGCCGGATCGTAACCACAAATTGCGTGACTCGCCCTCTTTGGGAGGCCAATTGTCGTGTTTCTGCCACATGTTACGGCCCGTTTCAAATAACCAGGCTTTGGGAAACTTCCCGTCGCCCTTTCCGTTTAGGTGGTACTCAAAAAAGGCGAACTCGATATGCTGGCGATAATAAGCTGCGGTTTTTGAAGAAAAGTGGACATTGCCGACGCGATCACCGTCGCCGCGTGACCAACTGCCATGGGTCCAGGGGCCCATTACGAGTACGTTCGAGTCCGGCGGGCTATTGGCTTCCATGGCCGCGTGGGTGCGCAAGGGACCCTGTAAGTCTTCGGCATCAAACCAGCCGCCCACCGTCAGAACGGCGGGCTTAATGCCCGTAAAATACTTCCAAATTCCACGGACCTTCCAAAAGTCATTGTAAGTAGTGTTGTCGATGTTTTCGCGCCAATAGACGCTCTCGTTCTTGAAGTACTTTTCGTTGGCATTGGCCAAGGAACCCATGCGCAGAAAGAAGTCATAACCATCCTGGGTACCAAATTGAAAAGGCACGCGCGGGCTCGGCGGAGCCGGGTCGCCCTTGCGCTCGACAAAGCCATGGTAGAAGCCGAAGTTCGCCGCTAACATGAAAGCACCGTTGTGGTAGGAGTCGTCGCCCAGATAGTAGTCCGTTACCGGAGCTTGGGGCGAGGCTGCGACTAAGGCCGGATGGGCGTCGATCATACCGGCGGAAACGTAGAAGCCGGGATAAGAAATGCCCCACATGCCGACTTTGCCGTTGTTCCCCTTGACGTTTTTTACCAGCCAATCGATGGTGTCGTAAGTGTCGCTACTTTCGTCGATTTCCTTGCCGGTTTTGTTGGGGCGGTGGGGACGCATCTCCTCCCACTTACCTTCGGATAGATAGCGGCCGCGAACGTCCTGATAGACGACGATGTAGCCGGCTTTTTGAAAATGTTCCGAGGGGCCAAGGGCGGGGCGATACTGGTCAATACCGTAAGGCGCCACGCTGTAGGGAGTGCGCATCAGCATGATGGGATGGGGTTTGATATCGTCTTTCGGCACGTAGACGGAAGTGAAAAGCTTCGCGCCGTCGCGCATGGGCACTTCGTACTCGTACTTGGTGTACTGGGCGCGAACCAAGGCGGCACCGGTGGGCTCTTTGGCTGATTCTTGCCCGAAGACCGAGGCCAGCAAGAGGAAGATCGCGATGAACACTCTCATCGCCATAGGGTAGCAGGCTCAGGCCTCCGGGTAGACCCAAGGCGCGCGATAAGGACGCCGCAAGAGTTTGGCGGCGGCGGGGTCGCCGATGATGTGGCGGCCATCCCATTCGACGCTGCGCCCGGCGCGCCAACTCACCATACCGAGCAAGCTGGCAGCGGTGGCGCGGTAGCCGATCTCAATGTCGCGCACGGGGCGGCGCTTCTGCTTGATGGCCTCCATGAAGTCCGCCCAGAGTTCCTGGATGTTATGTCCGTCCACCGTGCGCAATTG
>JAYVUQ010000829.1:0-4461 GCA_043787785.1 Bryobacteraceae bacterium | reverse complement strand
GATCGCGAAGTGAGCGCGCTCACCGATGCGATGATTGCCAGCGGCGTCACTCTCGACCTGTCGGACATTCCCGGCCCCAAGGTGGATAAACACTCCACCGGCGGCGTCGGCGACAAGACCAGTCTCATCGCCGCCCCGCTCGCCGCCGCTGCCGGCTGCATCGTCCCCATGATTTCCGGCCGCGCTCTCGGCCACACCGGTGGTACCCTCGACAAGCTCGAGTCGATCCCCGGCTTCCGCACCGGCCTCACGGTGGAAGAATTCAAGGCTCAATTGCGGGAAACCGGGTTGGCCTTCATCGGCCAGACGCCTGAAATCACCCCGGCGGATGGCAAAATGTATTCCCTGCGCGATGCCACCGCGACGGTCGAGTCCATTCCGCTCATTGCCAGTTCCATCATGGCGAAAAAGATCGCCGTCGGTCTTGACGCCGTCGTCCTCGACGTCAAAGTCGGCTCCGGCGCTTTCATGAAGCGTCAAGTGGAAGCCCGCCGTTTGGCGCAGATGATGGTCGGCATTGGCCGCCGTCTCGATCGCCGCGTCCAAGCCCTCATCACCGACATGAACCAGCCCCTCGGCTTTGCCGTCGGCAACGCCCTCGAAGTGATGGAAGTCTCGCAGACCCTCCAGAACGCCGGCCCCGTTGACCTCACTCGCCTTTCGCTCGAACTCGCCGCGCGCATGATCTTCGTCGCCAAGCTCACCAAGACTCTCGACGAAGCTCGCGAACTCGCCCAAGCCAAGCTCCTCGATGGCTCCGGTTATCGCAAACTGAAGCAGGTCATCGCCGCGCAAGGTGGCAACCCCGCTGTGCTCGACCAATTTGAACTCCTGCCCAACGCCACCGGTGCCCGCGAAATCACTTCCCCTCGCGGCGGTTACATCAGCGCCATCGATGCCGAACTGATCGGCAAGGCATCCTCCATGATCGGCGCCGGCCGCGATACCAAGGAAGACTCGATTGACCACGCCGTGGGCGTTATCCTCGAAGCCAAAGTCGGCCAGCGCATGGACTCGGGTGCCATTCTCTGCCGCATCTACTACACCAACGACGCCCACGTCGAAGAGGCTGCCGAAATGGTGGAAGACGCCTTCCGCATCTCGCAGAGCGCTCCCGAAGAGCGCGAACTGATCCTCGAAGTCGCAAGCTAGGGCGGCACTGGCTCATGGTGGAAGCCTTTTCGCTTCTGGCCCTCGTGATTGTCCTCGTGCTGATCGGCTTCGGCGTAGCCATCGGCACCCTGTCCAACCGGGCAGGGAAGCAGCCCTCCACCCCTCCGTGGGTTGACCAACTCGAACGCTCCGTCCGTGACGATAGCCGTGCCGCCGCGCGCGAAGTCCGCGAAGAGCTCTCCTCCGCCATCACCCGCCAGTCGGATTCGATGCGCACGCTGCTCGACGATCGCCTGCGCGACGTCCAACAGGACGGTGCCCGCCAACTCGAACAAATCCGCGCCACCGTCGATGAGAAGCTGCAACAGAACCTCGACCGTCGCTTCAACGACTCGTTCAAGACCGTCTCCGATCGCCTCGAGCAGGTCCATCGCGGACTCGGCGAAATGCAAACCCTCGCCGCCGGCGTGGGCGACCTCAAAAAGGTTCTCAGCAACGTCCGCACCCGCGGTACCTGGGGCGAAGTGCAACTCGGCGCCTTGCTCGAACAGGTCCTGTCGCCCGGCCAGTTTGCACGCAACGTCGCCACCCGCGGCACCGCCGAGCGCGTCGAATTCGCCATCAAGCTCCCTGGCCAGGCCGTCGATGGTGACTCGCCGGTCTGGCTCCCCATTGATGCCAAATTCCCCGCCGACGCCTATCAACGTTTGGTAGAGGCGCTCGAGACGGGCACCCCCGAGGCGATCGAAGCCGCGTCCCGCCTCCTCGAAAACGCCATCAAATTGAACGCCCGCACCATCCGGGAAAAGTATGTCGAGCCCCCCGCCACGACTGACTTCGCCGTCATGTACCTGCCCACCGAGGGCATCTACGCCGAAGTCCTCCGCCGGCCAGGCCTCGCCGAGGCTCTGCAGGCCGACTACCGCGTGGTGGTTGCCGGACCGATGACCCTCGCTGCTCTGCTCAACAGCCTCCAGATGGGCTTCCGCACGCTGGCCATCCAGCAGCAGTCCGGCGAAGTGTGGAAGGTGCTCGGCGAAGCCAAAACCGAGTTTGCCCGCTACGGCCAAGCGCTCGACAAGGTAAAGAAAAAGATTGAAGAAGCCGCCGTAGCCATTGATGAGGCTCAAGTTAGAACCCGTGCTGTCAACCGTCGCTTGAGAGAGGTCGAAGAGGTTGGCACGCAAAAGAACCTGCCCGGTTTCGAGCCCGGCCCTGATACCGGCGACCCTATTTGAATCGTTCCGTCACCGTTACTTCCGCCTTCGTTTGAAACGGAATCCGCGTCTCCACCTCGATAACGGCGGGCTTACCGCGAGTCATCAGCACCGTGCCACCGCCGGCGCCAGCACCCGCCGCGCCGCCAATTGCCGCACCCTTGCCACCCCCAAAAATCGCGCCCAGCGCAGCCCCTACCGCGGCACCGGCACCCACCTTGGCAACGTCTGACTTCTTCGACGTGGCGCCCTCGCGGTTAAATACTTCCGACTGCAACATTACCGTTTGTCCATCGGACGTCGTCACCTGCGTCAACTCAATCGCTAACTTTGACACGCCACGCACCCGGCCCCCCCGGTCGCTCTCGACGATCCGGCCCACGGCGCGCGCGCCCTTTTCGGCCAGCACAAACCCCGCCACCTCGAGCGGCGCATCGAGTGTCGCATGGAACGTATCGCCCGGCTGCATCTTGTCCGATGACAAGGTCTCTTGCAGACGCACCAGGATCTGGGTGCCGACCGGGATAGTTACCTTAGCCGGCTCACGCTGCTTCCGCCGCGTCTCCTCGGCGACCGGGTCGGGCTTGCGGATCTCGACGGCCACCGGTGCGGGCTTGGCCTCGCCATGCACTACCGACTTCGGCGGGTCCGGCAGGAAAATGGGGGAAGGGGTGGGGGCGGGAACTTCGATCTTCATCGGCTCCTCGGCCGCCGCCGGAGTGGACTTCGCCGTCAGCACCCGCTTCGGCACCGGTTTCGAGGCCGGCTTCGGCGTCTCGCGTACGATGGCCGCTGCCATCGGAGCGGGCTCCTCGATTGGCGCCGCCGACGCAGTCACCGCCTCCGGTCGCAATGCCTGTTCCGTCGTCTTCGAGGTAATTTCCACGGTACCCGGCTTGCTGTTCAAAACAGCCAGATAGGCGCCCCCACCGGCTAAGATAGCCCCAGCGGCAAACGCGGCGATCATATTCTTGTTCATAGTCAACTTTCCCTACCTCTTCAAACGCATCCATCCCCTGCGAAGTTGCAGGCTCATTTCGGCCGCAGATGTGGCCCGATGTGGCCGATATCAGCCACCTTGGTAGAATCAAATCAGCGAGATGATTGCCTTTCCCACCAGCTACCGTCTGACCAGCCCCAAGTCGGGCGAAGTGCCGGTTTCCCCGGCCACCGTGCTAGCGCCCATGGCCGGCGTCACCGACACTGTTTTTCGCCGTCTGATTCGCGAACAGGGCTACTGCGGCCTCTTGATGACGGAGTTTACCTCTTCGCACGGCATCGTGAAATCCGTGCGCACCGTGAAGGTCCACAAGACGCAACGCTATCTCTCCTTCCAGCCCGAAGAGCACCCCATCGCCGCCCAACTCTTTGGCTCCGACCCTAAGGTGATGGCCGAAGCCGCCCGCATCTGCGAGGCGCAAGGCTTTGACGCCGTCGATATCAACTTTGGCTGCCCCGTCAAGAAGGTCGTCAGTTGCAACGGCGGCAGTGGCCTGCTGCGCGATCTGCCTCTCGTTGGCGAAATCCTGTCGGCCGTCCGCTCCGCCATCGACATTCCGCTCACCTGTAAGTTCCGCGCCGGCTGGAGCGACCGCGAACTGGTCTATCGCGAAATGGGCCGCATCGCCGAAGATAATGGCCTCGCCGCTGTCGCCATGCACGCCCGCACCCGGGAGCAGGGCTACGCCGGAGTCGCGCACTGGCCCTGGATCGCCGAACTCAAAGCCGCCACCCGCCTGCCCGTCATCGGCAATGGCGACATCAAGACGCCCGAAGACGCCGTCCGCATGGTGCAAGAGACCGGCTGCGATGCCGTCATGATCGGTCGCACCGCGTCGTCCAATCCCTGGATCTTCCGCCAAATCGGCGAGTATCTGGCCACCGGCACTTACAGCCAACCCACCGAAGAGATGCGCTATCGAATCATGCGGCAGTATTTCCGCATGTTAGTCGACCAGGAGAGTTTGGATATCGTGGGTAAGATGAAGCAGTTCGCCACTTACTTCACCCATGGCGTCCGCAACGGCACGAAGTTACGAGTCGCCATTTACGGCGAAAAAACGCCCGAAGCCGTAATTGCCCGCGTCGACGAGTTCTTTTCCCAAGAGTTGGTGGCCGCGTGAGCGAAACG
>JAYVUQ010000828.1:0-2971 GCA_043787785.1 Bryobacteraceae bacterium | reverse complement strand
TAGTAGCCGGGGATGCCGCCTTTGAAGCAGGTTATGCCTTCCTGCTTGGCGATGGCGCGTTGTTCCTGGAGTTCCGGGATCGTGGTGCCGCGCATGTGATAGTAGCCGCGGACGCCGCCTGGATCGGTGGGGCCGCCGAGCAATTTGTAGACAGGCAGGCCGAGCAGTTTGCCGCGAATGTCCCACAATGCCTGGTCGATGCCGGAGATGGCTGAGCCGATGACGGGGCCGGCGCGATAGAAGCTGTGAATGTACATGGACTGCCAGATGTGTTCGACCATCATTGGGTCTGCACCGATGACGAAGTCGCGGAAATCGTTCACGCAAGAAATCACAGCGGCGGCTTTGCCTTCCAGAGTAGCTTCGCCCCAGCCGATCACGCCAGCGCTGGTTTCAATCTTCACGAAGACGTAAGGGCGGTCGGAATCGGGCGTGAGAGAGACGCCGAAAACCTTCATGCCAGTGACCCGAACTTTCGAGCCCACTGACCCGAAGGCGGCGATTTCCGGAACCGATTGCATGGCCAGCGGCGCGCAGCCGCAGACGCCAAGAAAATCTCTGCGGTTCATTATGCGGGCCTCTCTTCATAGCGAATTAGAGCGTCTTCGTCCACGTTGATGCCAAGGCCGTGGCCGGTGGGCAATTCGGTAAAGCCGTCGGTCAATTTCACTTCCGGGCGGCGAATGATCTGTTCGCGCATGGCTCGGTCTTTTTCGTTGTTGGTGGCGGGCACTTGTTGGATGAAGAAGTTCGGAACCGAGGCGCTTACGTGAAGCGCAGCCACCGTGCCGATCGGGCCACCATCATGGTAAGGCGCGATGGCCGTGTAATAGGGTTCAGCCAGAATAGCCAGCCGCCGCATGCGGGCGATGCCATGTTGGTTGATGCTTGGGCGAAGAATATCAATGGCTTGTTCGCGCAGCAATTCTTGAAAATCGCCAGCCTTGGCGTTACGGCCGAACCCAACCGGCGTTACGGTTTCATTACTGACGCGCGCCGCTACTTTGCGATTCCAATCAAGCGAGGGTTCGTCAAACCAGAGCAGGTGAAAGCGTTCCACTGCGGCGGCAACTTGTGCGGCGTCTCCGGCGGTGAGGTGGCCAGCGCCGTCCAGCACGAAATCGGCATTCTCACCAGCAGCGGTACGCAGCGCTTCAAGGCGAGCTAGCACGGCTTTGGCAAATGCCTGCCCATTGTTGCGCCATTGTGCGAGAGGCAAGGGGACGATGAAGGCGCGATAGCCGAACGACTTGCTGCGCGTGAGCGACCCCAGCAACTCCGCGTCTGTGGCACCTTCGAGCGTTGTTAGAACGCGAGCTTTGTGGCGGGTGGGGCCTCCCAGAACCTGATAGGTGGGGGCTTTTGCAATTTTGCCGAGAATGTCGAGCAAGGCCATATTGACGCCCGGTTGCAGCGCAGGAGTGGCAGCCAGTTGCCTGTCGAGCACTTCATACGATGTGGCTGCTTTACCTTGGATGATTTGCGAACCACGCACGAGTTCTTCGCTACCCACGTGGGCGCATTCGCCATAACCGCTAAGGCCGCCGCGAGTTTTGATGCGTACGACAGAGTAGAGGCGGCGCGAGTTAGGTTCGCGCAATCGCCAGAGTTTGGTTTCCGTGATGGCGGCAGCCGATGGGTCTGCTGGTGCAGGTGCGCCGGTGGATTGTGCGGCGGCCAGGCGGGCGCGCCGGAGTAGGAGTGCGTTCATGTTGAGCCTTTGCGGACTACCATCATATACCGATGCAGGGATGCTTCGTCATGGAGTTACCCAACCGTTTCCAATGTTCGTCAAGTGGTACTTGTGCGAGGCGGTTTCATCGGCAAGAATTGAACGGAAAGCCAGATTGCAATGCCACTGCCAATGGATAATGGAATAACTCCAAAGGCTACGATTCTTGGGAAATCGACGAATTGGAAAGCGAACCATCGTGGTAACCACAGGATTCCCAGCCTGCTTGCAACATCCGAAACTGTCGGGACTAGCAGTATAAAAACCAGGCCGAGAGCGGTTCCGGTCCAAAATGGGTGTCGCCGTAATTTGGGAGAGTGTTGGATGATTCCGCCTGGGATAAAGCATCCTGCGCCAGTTACCAGCGCGGCCCAAACCAAGCACGCAAGACTATAGTGAAGCCTGGTGGTCCAATTGTTTACGTATTCATTGATCGAGACCAATGGCGGGGCGAAGCCGGATATGATCAAACCTGGTTCATAACCTCCTCCGTCAGCGATAGGCCCAACTGTACGAGTCAGAATTCTGAATGCATGGTTTGCGAAAAGCAGACCTATCGCCAGCCAATACAGTGTGGATCTTGTTGATTCTTTCATAATGTAAGGCGATATTCGGTAATGAATCACTTTACACTATTCCACAAGTGCCTCACAGCTTGCGGAAGCTTTTGTAGTTCATACCGCTTTTCTAAGGACGCGGACCGGGAAGCGAGGAGGTGATCCGCTTTTTCCAGATCTGCGGGCGAATATTGTGGAGCTATTTGCAAACCGCACGGCGGCAGGCCCCCAATATCAAAGGAACAGGAAAGCCGCTTGCCGACTGAACTCCGTTTTGCGCCTGTTCTTTAAAAATTCACCCGCAATACCAACTGAATCCTTCGCCCAGGGCGCGTTGCCGTAACTTGTCCAAACTGCGCATTCACCTGTTTGCCCGTCGCATCAAATCGCGCCGTCGTATTTAGCCCGGTCCATTGCGTATGGTTGAAGGCATTGTAAAACTCCGCCCGGAATTGCGTCCGCACCCGCTCTTTATAAGCGAAATTCTTATAGGCAGTCAAATCGTAGTTGTGGATGCCAGGCCCGCGGAGAATCCCGCGACCTGCGTTGCCGATAGTTCCAACCGCAGGCATCGCAAACACAGTTGTATCGAAGAAGCGGGTAAATGTACGGTCCCCACTGCTTAAATTTGGATTGCCCGTAACCACAACTTTGGTGCCATCAGTTGGTGATCCGGCAATGT
>JAYVUQ010000827.1:0-3863 GCA_043787785.1 Bryobacteraceae bacterium | reverse complement strand
GATTTTTTCCGAAAATATATGAGAATTTTCCTCTCGAAAACACACTTATAGGCAGATGGCTTACCTCCCCCAGAGAAAAATTCGACTGTCCAGCGCCCCTCCGCGTAAGCGCGACTGGAAAGTAGGCGAGGTTTATCACGTCTACCAGCGGGGAAGCCGCAAGCAGCGCGTCTTTCAGACTCGGGCGCAGCTCGTCTCTTACCTCGACCAGTTCGATCGCCTTGCCCGCCGGTACCGCGTCCGCATCCATGCCTTCTGCCTTATGTCCAATCATGTCCATTTCGTCCTCGAGCCTCGGGCCAAATGGGGTATCTCCCAAGTGATGCAGCACTTGCAGTCTCACTACGCCCGTGGCGTGCATCAGGCCATGGGTGTCAATGGCCATATGTGGCGCAATCATTTTCACTGCAAACCCATCAAATCGTCTAGCCAGTACCGGGCGACCCTCCTGTATGTCGAACAGAATCCGACGGCCGCGGGTATTGCCAAAAAGGCCCATCTTTACGACTATTCGAGTGCCCCAGCCCACTGCGCCAACCTCACCCATCATCGCCTCCAACACCATCACCGCACATGCGAAGTTCGCCTCTACCTCGCCCGCTGGCGCAAAGAATTCCCGACGCACCAGGACTGGGCCAATTGGCTGCGCAGCCCGCGCGACGCGGCACACAAAGCCGAACTGGCCGAAATCGAACTCGTTCTCGGCAACGATCGCCGACAACCGCAAAAACAAGCAGAACTGCCGCCCTGCCGCCCCTTTGTCCAATCCGCCGCCTCTGGGCCCAGTCACTCGCCATCCCACGGCTGGACCCGCCAGTGAAACGCAATCCAGATGCCTCGGGCCTCGTGCTATCGTCAGCCTCATGAGTATCCGGGTAGCCCTCCATCATGAAACCACCTACGCTTACGACCGCTTGGTGACCCTGGGACCTCAGGTGATCCGCCTCCGTCCCGCGCCCCACTGCCGCACGCCCATACTTAGTTACTCGCTGCGCATTGAGCCGGCGGACCATTTTCTCAACTGGCAGCAGGATCCTCAAGGCAACTACCTCGCGCGCTTCGTTCATTCGCAGCTCACCCAACATTTCAAAGTCGAAGTCGACCTCGTCGCCGACATGACCGTTATCAACCCCTTCGACTTCTTCCTCGAGGACCATGCCCAGAAGTTCCCGTTCACTTATGAACCGGCTCTCGCGCAGGAGTTGGCTCCCTTTCTTGCTCACCCCCCGCCGGGCCCTTTGCTGCAGGCGTGGCTCGATTCGGTGCCGCGCTCGGCGCTCCCCACCAACGATTTTTTGGTCGCGCTGAACCAGCGTCTGCAAAGCGAAATCAGCTATCTGATTCGCATGGAGCCCGGTGTCCAGGATCCCGAATTCACGCTCACTTCGCGCAGCGGATCCTGCCGTGACACTGGTTGGCTGCTGGTGCAGATTTTCCGCAATCTCGGCCTTGCCGCGCGCTTCGTCTCTGGGTATCTCATCCAACTTCGTGCGGATATCAAAGCTCTCGATGGCCCTTCTGGCCCGGCGGCTGACTTTACCGACCTGCATGCCTGGGCCGAAGTGTACTTGCCCGGCGCCGGCTGGATCGGGCTTGACCCGACCTCCGGCCTGTTCGCCGGTGAAGGCCATATCCCGCTTGCCGCCAGCCCCGAGCCCACCTCGGCCGCGCCGGTTACCGGGCTGGTGGACCCCTGCCAAGTAAGCTTTCAGCACCACATGTCCGTGCGCCGTATTCACGAAACACCGCGGGTGACGCTGCCGTATTCGGACGAGCAATGGCAAGCCATCGATGCCTTGGGCGACCGGATTGACGAAGACCTTCGCGCGCATGACGTCCGCCTCACGATGGGTGGTGAGCCGACCTTTGTCTCGGTCGATGACATGGAAGGCGAAGAGTGGAACACGGCCGCGCTGGGTGACGACAAGCTCAGACGGGGCAGCGATTTGCTGCGCCGCATCCAAGCCCGGTGGGGCGCCGGAGGCTTCTTGCATATCGGGCAAGGGAAGTGGTACCCCGGGGAAAGTCTGCCGCGCTGGGCGATGACCTGTTACTGGCGCACCGATGGGCTGAGGCTGTGGCGCAACCCCGCCCTGCTGGCCGATCCGGACCGCGACTACGGTTTTGGCGATGCCCACGCCGAGCGCTTTTCCGATACTCTTGCCCGTCGCCTGAGCATCGATACCGATTACGTGATCGCGGCCTACGAAGACCCGCTCGAGTATATTCACAAAGAGAAGAAGCTTCCCGTGAATGTCGATCCGCGGGACAACAAGCTCGACAATCCGGAGGACCGCGAACGCTTGCGCCGCGCCTTTGAACGGGGGCTGGGCAAGCCGAGTGGCTTCGTTCTACCCATCCAGCGCGCTTGGCATACGGATGGCCCCGCCTGGCAGAGCGGTTTGTGGATGCTGCGGGCGCGCCACCTCTATCTGATCCCTGGCGATTCGCCGGTCGGACTGCGGCTTCCGCTTCCCAGCCTTCCCTGGGTAGCGGCGGCACCTTCGCTGCATACGCTTGACCCGTTTGAGGATCATCCGGAATTTGAGCCGCCGAAGCAGAGGGCGCAGGCGGTTGCGGCGGCGGAAGATATTCGCCAGAAGACGAATCCGCAGTCGTTGGGTGAGCGGGTGCCGGAGTTTGGTGAGTCCGCCGAATGGGTGGTGCGGACGGCAATGGCGGTGGAACCCCGCAATGGCCGTTTGCATGTCTTCATGCCGCCGCTACGGTCGGCCGACGACTATCTGGAGTTGTTGGGCGCCATTGAGGATACGGCGGAAGAGACGCAGTTGCCTATCATCATTGAAGGTTATCCGCCCCCGCATGACCATCGCTTACAGTTGGTGAAAGTGACGCCCGACCCTGGCGTGATCGAAGTGAACATTCACCCGGCTCGCACGTGGCGTGAATTGGTGGACAACACCATGGGCCTGTATGAGGATGCCCACCAATCCCGCCTAGGCACGGAGAAATTCCTGGTCGATGGACGCCATAGCGGCACTGGTGGCGGTAACCATATCGTGATGGGTGGGGCCACCGCTCCGGACAGCCCCTTCCTGCGCCGCCCGCATCTATTGAAGAGTCTGCTTGGCTTTTGGCTCAACCACCCCTCGCTCAGCTATCTCTTCTCGGGGCTCTTTGTTGGCCCCACCAGCCAGGCTCCGCGCGTCGACGAAACGCGTGCCGACGCGGTGTACGAGCTCGAGATCGCCTTTGGCGTGGTGCCGGAAGAAGGCCACATCGCGCCTTGGCTGGTCGATCGCATCTTTCGTAATTTACTGGTTGACGTGACGGGCAACACCCATCGCGCCGAATTCTGCATTGACAAGCTCTATTCGCCGGACTCGTCCACCGGGCGGCTGGGCCTGCTGGAATTGCGCGCCTTTGAAATGCCCCCACACGCCCGCATGAGCCTCACCCAGCAGTTGCTTATCCGCGCCTTGGTCGCTCATTTCTGGCGTACGCCGTATCGCGAAAAGCCCATCCTTTGGGGCACCCGCCTGCATGACCAATTCCTGCTGCCCCATTACTTGCGCCGCGATTTTCGCGCCGTGCTCGACCAAATCAGATCCGCCGGCTACGCGATGGACCCCGCTTGGTTCGACGCCCACTTTGAATTCCGCTTCCCCTTTATCGGCGAAGTGCAATACGATGACATTCATCTTGAGGTGCGCCAAGCCATTGAGCCCTGGTACGTGCTGGGCGAAGAAGGTGCCCCCGGCGGCACGGCGCGCTATGTCGATTCCTCTGTGGAGCGGGTGGAAGTGAAAGTGAGCGGGCTCACCGGCGAGCGCTACGTGGTCACCTGCAATGGCCGCCGCCTGCCGCTGCACGGCACGGGCGTCCAGAACGAATTCGTGGCC
>JAYVUQ010000826.1:0-2600 GCA_043787785.1 Bryobacteraceae bacterium | reverse complement strand
GTGGACGCCGCCGTGCAGTCCGGTGCTACCTCCGTCGGTGGGCTCCGCTTCGGCCTGAAAGAGTCTGAGCCCCAGCGGCGAGAGGCCTTGAAGCGGGCTACCCAGGTCGCACGAGCCAACGCGAACGCGATTGCCGAAGGGCTGGGTGTCCGTCTGGGCGGCATTCTGGCGGCCAACGAAGGCTTCACCGTGAGCGTCTTCAATCCTTCGGACGCCCGCGCCAGCTTGGCCGGTGCCGCGACCACCTTTGATAACGGATTGGTTGAGGTGCGCGCCACCGTGACGCTCGAAATCGCAATCATACAGTAACTAAACCCTCGGCTGGTGGCGGAGCATCGCTTCGTGCCGGGGGTTCTCGTCCTCCCCCGGCACGTCCTGATTTCGGAGAAGCGCGCGGAAGGCTTCGTTCACCGGTTGTCCACGAAAAGCGGCCACGATATCGGCATCAAGTTCCATCGCAACTGTCACTTTACAATTGCGGGGTGACACGTCCGCAGCCGTGGCCTGGTGACGGTCTGGACGCGGGGTGCGCTTGATGCGGCGAGGGTCAAAATCGAAATCCACGTCAACCGGCGGGGCGGGCGCGTCAGCCACTCGGGCGTGCAATAGACGAATCCGGCCATCGGCCGTTTCTGTGAAGACCGTATAGAGCAGACCACGCGCCGTGTGGCCGATGAGGCTGAGCCGCTCGCGCCGCTCGTCCCAAAACTCAACAGCCTTGGGGTCGAGAAACGTATGCACGGCCTCCGTGAACCGCACCCCGTACCGGGCGAGATTCCTGGACGCGGACGCCTCACTCCACTCGAACACCACGCGCCCATTATAGCCGGGCTAAGTCCAGTTTCGTCAACATGTTAACCAGCTTTCTTGATTTGTTTCAATTGCTCGGCCTCTGGAATGCCCTTGTAATAGGGGTCGAGTGGATAGCAGCCGGAGATGATGCCGTTGCGCGGCGCGGTGGTGCAATCGGAGAAAGTACGGCAGAGGAGTTTCTTCTGCATTTGGCCGTCGCGCAGGGTGTCCTGTGGCAAGGTAGGGTAGCTGAGCACCATGCGACCCAGGCCGACGCAATCGGTCCAGCCTTGGCGCACCGCCCATTGCGCAACGTGCGGCAAATAATCCTGAAAATAAGTGTAAGCGCTACCGGCCAACACCAGGTTGGGGAACTTACTCTTCAAAGCCGCGGTAGCTTCCATTTGACGGGCACAGCCAACCAACGGGTCCTCGGGCGGCAGATAACCATCGGAAGGAGGAAACAACGCCGGGCGCTGAATATGCGGATTGTAATAAGGGCTGCCGGCAGTTACATTCACCATGCGAATCCCTAGGTCTTCGAGTAAGTGCAGAAACTGTTCGGCTTCGGCTAAGTTATAGGCCGTCGGATGGCTGGCATCGACGGCGAAACCGTAACGATAGGGTAAGTCGACTAACTCTGGAATCCCGGGGCCAAGCTTCTTAGCATCCGACTGCGAGGGGTCCGGCTTGAAGGGCACAAAGTCAAAAGCGGACCAGCGGACGCCGATCTTTAATTTCGTCGCGCCGCGGATACCGGCTACGATGTCGCGCAAAAACCGGGTGCGATTCTCAAAGGTGCCGCCATAGGGGCCGGGGCGGGTGCGCGCGCTCAAAAACTCGTGACCCAAATAGCCGTGGCAGTGCTTCACATCGACAAAGTGGGCGCCGCAGCTCTCGGCAATCCTGGCGGCACCAACAAAACGGTCAATCAGCGCGGCAACATAGTCATCGGTCATCACCGGGTGATCTTCGGCGAGCTTATATTTGCGGTCGAGCACCGGATGCCGATAGAGAATGCGCGGCTGCATCTGCGTCTTACTCTCGGGCTTCGAGAAGCGGCCGGAGTGCGTCAGTTGGAAGCCGATGAGTAAGTCATCCGCCGAACCCACTTCCTTGCGATGGGTGTCGACGCATTCCTCAAGCAGGCGGGCCAGGCCGTCGCGGGTAGAATCCTGGATGATGAGTTGGTTGGGGTTCGCACGGGCTTCGGGCACCACGGCCATGGCTTCCCCGCCCCAAATCCACTTGGCGCCAGAGCGGCCAAAGTTACGCCAACGCCGGAAGACTAGTTCCGATGGCTGGCCATTGGTCTCGGCATCCCAGCCTTCCATCGGATGAATCATCCAGCGGTTGCCGACGCGGAAGCCATCCACGTCAATCGGTTGCGCCATCGGCGAATCGGGCGCCGCCTGGACGGCCTCGTCACAATCGATCTTCAGGCCCAGGGCAGTGAGGCGCGCACGAAAGTCCGCCACGGTTTTAAACGAAGCAATGCGGGGATATGACACTAGAGACTATCGTACGACGGCGCGAATCCAGGCCGGTAACTGCTCCAGAAAATCGTGCATCACCCGCGCGGTGCCGCTCTCAAAGACGCTCAGGTTGCCGTAAGCTTCGCCGCCGCATCTCGTTCGACGTGGCAAGCAGGCGGCGCCGCGCCAGGGCGTCAGCTCGTTTCATGCGGGTTGTTGTTGGGTCATGCAGTGCAGGGTGCCTAAGCCCAACACTAAGTCGAGGCAATGGATGCCGCGTACTTGGCGATCCGGGAACAGGCGCGCCAAGGTATTCAAAGCGACCCGGTCAGC
>JAYVUQ010000825.1:0-3157 GCA_043787785.1 Bryobacteraceae bacterium | reverse complement strand
AGGCCGGAACGGGCGGAACATTCCTTGGCCAGCACTTCGTGCCGATGTCCGAGAAAGTGCTCGTCGACGGCGACGTGGTAAGCGGCCCAGAATTGGTCGCGGTCGGCGTCGGTAAGCAGGCCAGGGTCGCCGAAGGGCAGCCCGGTATAGGCCACGATGGGGCGGCGCAGGGAAGGGAAGCGGGCGCCGCTGTTGAGGACGCAGATAGCCATGCGGCGGAGCATGGTTACCGGCCCAGCGAGGCATTCGGCACGGAACTTTTCGAGATCGGCGCTCCAGCCATCCGGAAAGCACATTACCTTTTGCGTCTCTACGAAACCTTCCATCAGGATCGCGGTGCGAGGAGGAGGGGAGACGGGATAGTCGAAGTGGCGAAAGCCGGTTTCGGCCGAATCCGGGTTCAGGTAGCGTTCCCGATGCAAAAAGTATTCGTCGCGAAGCACAACAGGGAAGTGGCCCAGCAGGCTTTCCGGGCGGCTGTTGCGGGTGACTTTGGCGAGAAGCTCCTGATGCCCGGCCAACTCCGAGCAAGACGCCGTTCTGAGCGCTACCAGCATCAGGTCACGAATTCTTTCCTGGCGGGTGGCCAGCGTCTTGCGGTTCAGTTTGGGGGATCGATTGAAGTCAGCTCCGGGGGAGGCGTTCCATCGAATAACGACGCGCATATGATCCCTTCTAGTATGGTCGCTCCAACCTGTGTTTCTTCTCCAAAGTTTCGAGTTTTGTTCTAGTTTTCACAAAAATAGTGGAAATTTTCAACAAATATGCCCTTGGCGACTGCGGCTTTGATGCCAATGGCACGAAGGCCTTCCACTTGGAGGTTGGCGACGGATACGTTCCAACCGCGAGGGAAGAAGGACGAATCGGAGCCGAAGAGAAGGCGTCGGGGTCCGGTAACGGCCAGGCTCTCGCGGAAGACGGTGGCTAGGTCAACAGGCGGCTCCTGGGTGGCCATCCAATGGTTGCTGGACGAAGTATCAAGGTAGATGTTGGGGCAGCTCTTGGCTGCGAAAAGCGCCTCTTGCCAACGGCCGGCGCCAAAGTGCGGGATCAGGAAGTTGGTATCGGGGAACTCAAGCGCCAAGGGTACCAGGTCCAAGGGACTGGAGAACTGGTGGTTAAAGTGGGAGGGCAGCCCCAGCTTGCCGCGCACGCCGACGCTCAAATGGCCGCAGTGAACAAAGACTCTGGTTCCTGGAAGGGCCTGGATGAGGTTCTTGACCGCTTCATGCTGGACGGGGTAGCCGTGCATGGCGGGGAACAAGCAAAGCATGGAGAGCGTGGCACTATCCACCAAGGGCGACAAGTTGGCGAGGGTGTCCGGGTCCAGCGGATTCACCAGGGCGGCACCACGGAAACGCTCCGCATGGGCGGAGACGGCGGCCGCGACGGAGGCCAGGTCACCCGGCAGGCTGGCGATCAACATGGCGTGTTCGACACCGTGGCGATCGAGCTCGTCAATCCAGCGCTGGGAAAAGGCAACGGGATCCTCGGCTGGAGGTTCCCAGCCAAGGATCCCGTAGACGGAATCGAGATCGATTTGTTTCTGCTGCGCCAGGAGCGAGAAGAAGCGGTGCGAGAAGAAGTGAACATGTGCGTCGGCAACCTTAAGGTCACCCCACGGCGTGCGCAATCCTATTCGCCGCCCACAGCGGAAGCGCTGAGCAACTGTTCGCGCATGGGCGGCCCGGGCAGCTTGGTTAAGCCGGCGGCGAGGGCTAGTTGGGTTAAGCCGGCGACATTGTTGACGCTGAGCTTTTTCATCATGGTCTTGCGATAGCTGCGCACGGTTTGGAGGCCGAGCGCTAGCATGACGGCGATTTCCTTGCTGGTTTTGCCTTCCGCGACGAGCCGGAGTACTTGCAGTTCGCGAGGCGAAAGGCCTTCGAGAGCCGACGGCAACGGCTTCGCGTCGAGGTCGCCCTTTTGAATGCGGGTGAGTAATCGATCGGAGACTTGGGGGCTCAGGTAGGAGCCGCCCTTGGCCACCGTGCGCAGAGCATCCAGCAAGTCGCTATCGGAAGCCCGCTTCAATACGAAGGCGCGGGCACCCGAACGAATAGCGCTCACCACGGAATGCTCGTCGTCGTACATCGAGAGGATGGCCACTCGAATGTCCGGTTGGTAACGCAATATCTCGGCCGTCGCCTCAATCCCGTTCAGGCCTGGCAGCCCGATATCCATCAGCACGATGTCGGGGCGCAGTTTTCGGGAGAGGGCAACCGCCTCGGTCCCGTTGTCAGATTCACCGATGACTTGAAAGTCCTCGTCAAGCTTCAGGATCGCCCGGATCCCGTCTCGCATAATCTTATGATCATCGACCAGCAGCACACGTGTGATCATTTTCTTGTTTTTAGCCTATTCCCAATCCCGTACTACCACAGACACAAGTGTACCTTGTTCGGTAGATTCGATATTCAAAGCCCCAGCAGCGAGGGCGGCATGATGACGCATAATAGCCAGACCCAAGCCTTGGGTTGGCGCTTGTGACAGGTCGAAACCGCACCCATCATCACGAATTTCCAGTCGAACCGAATTCGGGGTACCGCGTAGCAGCAGCTCAACCCGTTTGGCGCGGGAGTACTTCACCGAGTTCTCCAACGCCGCTTCCGCAATTCTATAGAGTGCGGAAGAAATCCGCAATGGCAATCGCAGCCGCGGTTCGATTTTCTGATGGATCGGAGCGCGATATTGCCTTCGGTAACGCTCAATGAGCCGTTCGAGGGCAAACACCAGTCCCACGCGTTCGACGACCGCGGGACTAATCTCAAAACTTAACTCCCGCAACTGCTCAATCACTTGTCCGAGCAGATTTTGTACTTCGGCGGTCTTGGCCGTAAGCTCCGGCACCTGCGTGCCGTGTTCCATCCGAATGAGGTCCAGGTGGAGCCCGGCCGCGCTCAAAACTTGATTCACGTCGTCATGCAAAATGCGGGCGATGCGCGCCGACTGCACTTCTTGCGCGTTCATCAACGCGACCAGAGAATCCGCCAACGTAGCAGCGGCGGGTCCGCTCGGGAATTCGTTCAAATCTGCCAAACTCTAAGATTGTCGCCTATTTCTTACGGGCGAGCACCTTTTTGGCCGCAGTTATTACATCTCGCGCCAGTAAACCATATTTGTCCAAAATGCTCTCCGGCGTGCCGGACTCCGCATA
>JAYVUQ010000824.1:0-8006 GCA_043787785.1 Bryobacteraceae bacterium | reverse complement strand
TGGGGCATATGGAGATGAATACCAAACACTGGACGGACCGGCCGGTGCTGATCACGGGCGCTACCGGCCTGGTAGGCGGTTGGCTCGTGAAGCGGCTGCGGGAAGCTGGCGCGGAGGTGGTTTGCCTGGTGCGCGACTGGGTGCCGCAGTGCGAACTGGTGCGGTCGGGCGACCTGGACGGCGTCAAAACCGCGCATGGTGACATCCGCGACCGCGAGTGCCTGGAACGGGTGCTGGGTGAATACGAAATTAACACCGTCTTTCATTTGGCGGCGCAAACCATTGTGGGCATCGCCAACCGCAACCCGGTCTCGACGTTCGAAAGCAACATCCAGGGCACGTGGAATCTGCTGGAAGCCTGTCGCCGCTCGCCCAAAGTACAAGCCATTGTGGTGGCCTCCTCGGACAAGGCTTATGGCGACCAGGAGACGCTGCCGTACTACGAAGACACTCCGCTCGAAGGGCGCCACCCTTATGACGTCAGTAAGTCTTGCGGCGACTTGATTTCCACCAGCTATGCGGTCACCTACGGCTTGCCGGTCGCAATCACCCGCTGTGGCAATTTCTATGGCGGGGGGGACATGAACTGGAACCGCATTGTCCCCGGTACGATCCGGGCGGTGGCCCGCAATGAGCGGCCCGTGATCCGCTCAGACGGCCAATTCATCCGCGATTACTTCTATGTGGAGGATGGCGCGGCCGCCTATATGCTACTCGCCGAAGCGCTCATCGCCGACAAGAGCCTGCGGGGAGAAGCCTTCAACTTTTCGAACGAGATTCAGATCACCGTGCTCGACCTGGTGGAACGGATCCTTCGCGTGATGGACAGCCCGCTGGTGCCCGAAGTGCGGAACGAGGCGAGCCATGAGATCCGCCATCAGTATTTGAGTGCCAAGAAAGCACGGGCCCAACTGTCGTGGTCGCCGATTTACACGCTCGATTCCGGGCTCGAAGCGACGATTGACTGGTACCGGAGGTATCTCGCTTCATGAGCGCCCGATCAGAACAGCTTCGAGAGCAGATTCGCGGGCTGGTGGCTGAATACCACGCCGAAGCCTTCACGGTGCCGGCGTTCTTTCCTGGCGCCTCACCGGTGCCGGTGAGCGGCAAGGTTTTCGATGCCGAAGAAGTGCAAGCCCTGGTGGACTCGGCGCTCGATTTCTGGCTGACAACGGGCCGGTTTGCCGCGCAATTCGAACGGGCACTGGCGCAGTTCTTTGGCGTCCGTCACGCCCTGCTGGTTAACTCCGGTTCCTCGGCCAACCTGGTAGCGCTCTCGGCGCTCACGTCGCCCAAACTGGGTGAGCGCCGGTTGCAGCGTGGCGATGAAGTGATCACGCTGGCCGCCGGGTTTCCGACGACCGTGAATCCAATCATCCAAAACGGCCTTATCCCGGTTTTTGTCGATATCGATATCCCGACCTACAATATTGACGTCACGCAGCTCGAACTCGCACTATCGGCGAAGACGCGCGCCGTGATGATCGCGCACACGCTGGGGAATCCGTTCGACCTCGAAGCAGTAAGGGCCTTCACGCGCCGCCACCAACTGTGGCTGATCGAGGATTGCTGCGATGCAATGGGGTCCGAATACCAGGGGCAAAAGGTGGGCACCTTCGGCGACCTGGCCACGGTAAGCTTCTATCCCGCGCATCACATCACCACCGGTGAGGGCGGGGCCGTGTTGACGAATACGCCAATGCTGAAGACGCTGGTGGAATCCTTCCGCGACTGGGGCCGGGACTGTTGGTGCGACCCCGGCCAGGACAACACGTGCGGCAAGCGCTTCGCCTGGCAATTGGGCGACCTGCCTTGCGGGTACGACCATAAATACACTTACTCGCACATCGGCTACAACCTCAAGCTTACCGACATGCAAGCCGCCGTCGGCTTGGCGCAAATGAAGAAGCTGCTCGGCTTTATTGCGCAGCGTAAGGAGAACTTCGCGCTGCTGAAAGAAGGGCTGGCCGCGCTTAGCGATTTCCTGATCCTGCCAGAAGCTACGGTCGGATCGGATCCGAGCTGGTTTGGGTTTCCCGTCGCCGTGCGCGCCGATTCGCCGTTCAGTCGTCATGAATTCGTCGCGCACCTCGAGAAACAGAAAGTGGCTACGCGACTCTTGTTCGCGGGCAACCTGATCCGGCAACCGGCTTACGCCAACCTCGAGTACCGGCAGGTGGGCTCGCTCGCCAATACCGATTTCGTCATGAAGCAGTTGCTGTGGCTCGGCGTCTATCCGGGCATCACGCCCCCGATGATGCGGCACATGCTGGATACGGTCCGGGCGTTTTGCGGGGCTTATGCGACCGTCGGCGTGTAAAATGCCCCATCCGCTGGCAGGGGATCTCGATCACGTCCTTGACCTCACGCGGTCGCTCTGGGAAGAGTTGCGCGGCGAGCGATTGTTCCTCACCGGCGGCACCGGCTTCTTCGGCTGCTGGCTGCTCGAAAGCTTCCTTTGGGCCAACGACCGTTTGGGTTTGGGAACCTCGGTCACGGTGCTCACTCGCGATCCGGCAGCCTTTAGCAAGAAAGCGCCGCACCTGGCGCAACACGCCGCCGTGACGCTGCACGAGGGTGACATGGAGCGCTTCGCCTATCCGGTGGGACGTTACTCGCACATCGTACACGCGGCCACCGATTGCCGCGCGGCCTTAGATACGTCCCAACGGCTGCGCATCTTCGATTCGATTGTGGCGGGGACGCGACGTATGCTCGACTTCGCCTCAGTCTGCGGCGCATCGAAGCTGCTTCTGACGAGTTCGGGCGCCGTCTATGGACCACAGCCGGCCGGTGACAGTCATCTGAGCGAGACCTATGCCGGGGCACCTGATCCGGCTCAACCGGCGTCTGCCTACGGCGAAGGTAAGCGAGTAGCAGAGTTTCTCGCTGCCGCCTATGCCGGGAGCAGCGGCCTCGAAGTGAAGATCGCCCGCTGCTTCGCCTTCGTCGGGCCTTACCTCCCGCTCGACGCGAACTATGCCATCGGGAATTTCATAGGCCATGTGCTTAACGAAACGCCCTTAAGGATTGAAGGAGATGGCACGCCCTACCGATCCTATCTGTATGCGAGCGACCTGGTGATTTGGCTTTGGACGATCCTGTTTCGCGGCGTGTCGGGACGGGCCTACAACGTCGGCTCAGAGGAGGCGATCAGCATTTCCGCCTTGGCAGCGCACACTGCCCGCGCCGCTTCGCCAGAACTCCTGGTGACCATTGGCAAAAAAGCGGTGCCATCACTCCCGCCGCAGCGCTATGTGCCCTCCACGGCGCGCGCTCGTCAGGAACTTGGCCTCGCCGAAACGGTTGACTTGCCCGAGGGAATCGCACGAACTATCGGGTGGCACCGATGGATATCCGAACAGGGAGGAATCAGAGTATGCCCATAAGAGTGGCCGAATACATCGCTAAGACCGTGGAAAACATGGGCACCGAATGCGCCTTTCTGCTGAGCGGCGGCATGATGATGCATCTGATGGACGCGTTGGGCCGGCGCGAAAAGATCAAGTATTACTGCAATCACCATGAGCAGGCCAGCGCCATGGCGGCCGACGCCTATGCGCGTCAATCTGGCAAGCTCGGGCTGTGCCTGGCCACCAGCGGGCCCGGAGCCACGAACCTGCTCACCGGCATCGTCGGCGCCTACCAGGATTCGTCTCCAGTCCTCTTCCTCACCGGCCAGTGCAAGCGCAAGGAGACCATCCATTGGCGGGCCATCAAAGGTTTGCGGCAGTGCGGATTCCTGGAAGTCGACATCATCCCGATCGTCGAATCGGTCACCAAATATGCCGCCTTTGTCGATGATCCGCGGGACATCCGGCTGCACCTGGAGCGAGCAATCCACTTGGCTACCGCGGGTCGCCCGGGGCCTGTCCTGCTCGATATTCCGCTCGATGTCCAAGCCGCCTTAATCGACGAAGACGAACTGGCGGCCTACGATCCCGCCGGAGACGCGGCTGCGCCAGCCGCACCGGTCGCGCGCCCACAGGAACTGCGGCAAATTGTCGAAGCCATGGGCCGCGCCAAACGCCCGCTCATCCTGGCCGGCTACGGCGTGCGCAGCGCCGGCGTCGTCAAGACGTTCCGGCAAATGGTCGAGCAGTGGCAGATTCCGGTGGTCACCAGCGCGATGGCCAAGGACATTCTGCCGTACGATCACTCGCTGTTGGTCGGCCACCCTGGTCTGCGGGGTGACCGGGCCGCCAACTTTGCCGTCCAGTGCGCCGACGTAATTCTCACCATCGGCTGCAGCCTGCACGTGCAGACCACAGGCTACGAAGGAGAACTCTTCGCGCCGAATGCCCTCAAGATTCAGATCGACGTCGACGCTCCGCTTCTCGAGCGTGAACAATCGAACGTCCAATGGAAGTTCCCCTGGGATCTGAAGGACTATCTGCCGCGCCTGGCAGCCCAGGCGGCGGCGGTGTGCCCGACGCCCGAAACCGCCAGTTGGCGTGCCTCCTGCCAGCAGTGGAAGGAGCGATTTACGGCCCGCGCCGAACCGCACGTCCTGGGCCTGCCGGACGACCCATCCAACCTCTACGAGTTTATCGACAAGCTGAGCGATGCGTTGAAGGGGAACGAAACGATCCTCATCGACGCCGGACAGCCCTTTTGGGTTTTGCCGCAGGCCTTCCGGCTGAAAGAAGGGCAACGCTATCTGAACGCCGGGTCGCTGGCGCATATGGGCTTTGCCATCCCGGCCGCCATCGGAGCGGCTGCCGCCGCGCCAGGCCGGCCGATGGTCGTCATCATTGGCGATGGGTCACTCCAGACCAACATTCAGGAGTTGCAGACGCTAGCCCACCACGGGTTCAACGTGAAGATCTTCGTCATCAACAACGACGGCTACGCCTCCATCCGCAACACCCAGCGCGCCTTTTTTAACGGGCACTTCGTGGGCTCCACCCCGGCGAGCGGCGTCACGCTGCCGGACACCGGCGCGATCGCCGCCGCCTACCGCCTGCCCTTCGTACACTGTGCCAACCGTGCCGGGCTCAACTCCGCCATTGCGCAGGCGCTGGCCGGGCCCGGGCCGATGATCTGCGAAATCATGGCCCAGGTAGATCAGAAAATCATGCCCGCGGTTCCGTCCTACGCTCTCGCCGATGGCACCATGAAGTCCAAAGCTCTGCATGAGATGGCGCCCGATATTGGAGTGGATCTTGAAGCCCTCCGCACCGCCCTCAGCGCCGAGGCCTCACCCGTGACGGTGGGCGTCTTCGAAGGCTAGCCTCGTTGGCCAATTACACCATCGCTGACCTCGTCCGCATCCTATCGGCGTTCCTGCTGCTTACGCCGATGATGCTCTGCCCCGGCTATGTCGCTGGGGCAGTTTCCAACGGCCTTGAATTTCGTGGGCGCAGCCTGGTCCATAAGCTGCTTATCGCCGTACCCCTCTCCATCGCTACGGCTCCGTTGTTGATTTACTTGTCCGGACGCTTGGCGGGCATGGCCGGGGCAGGGGTGGCGATCACGCTGGCCGCGATCGCGTTCCTGGCGCTTTTTCGCCGGGATTGGCGCAGCGAATCTCGTCCGCTCCAAGGCTCCCGCGGGGCTTGCCTGGTCGCGGCGGCTTGGATCGTCGTGGCCCTGGCGGTCCTGGTCGACATCCAATTCGAGGGCCGCCTGTACCTCTCGACGCCCAGTTGGGATTACACCATCCGCAACGGCATCATCTCTTCGATTACCCGCACCGGAGTCACTCCCGATAATCCGTTTTTCTTCGCCGCCCACACGGTACCCTTGCGGTACCACCACTTCTTCTTCCTGCCCTGCAGCATGGTGGAATCGCTCACCAAAGGATGGATTCTCCCCGGCAACGCACTCGCCGCAGCCACGCTTTGGTGCGGTTTGGCGCTACTTTGCTTGGTCTGCCTCTATCTGTTCCACTTTCGCAGTTCACCCTCGATCCCTTCCGCCGGGTTACTGTGGACCGGCATCCTGCTGCTTCCGGTGATGGGCCTCGATCTGATTCCCAACGCGCTGCTTTTCTGCCAGGGCTTCATCCACTTCACGGCTGACAAGTGGAACGAAGATCTAGTGGGCTGGTTCGATTCCACCCTTTGGGCGCCGCACTATGTCGCGGCGACCGTGGCCTGCCTAATGGGTTTTCTGCTGCTCTGGACGGCCGCCAAAGCCGCGCGTCCTCTCGGCTTGGCTCCGTGCGTGCTGGCGGGCGCCGCCTTCGCTTGCGCCACCGGCACGGGGATTTACGTCGCCCTCGTCTTCGCCGCGGCTCTCGCCGTCTACGGCGCGATTGCGTGGTGGAAAGGTTGGAAAAATGACACCCGAGCCATCCTGCTGGCGGGCGTGGTCGCCGCTGCCCTAGCCCTTCCTTACCTGTCGAGCCTAGCCGGTTCGAGCCCTGGAGGCACCGGCCCCCGGCTCATCGTTCCCGCCGTGCGCTCCTTCAAAATGGCGGAGTTTTTTCTCGAATCCACGGGGCAAAATCCGCTAACCTTCGCCATTGTTAACCTGGCCCTGCTTCCCTTGAACTACGCCGTCGAACTGGGTCTGCTCTGCATCTTCGGCGTCATCCAAACTTGCCGCTATGCCCGCCGGAATCGCACGATGGGCCGCAAGGAATGGGCCACTGTCGCGCTGATTGGCGTTCCTTTATTCATCTGTTCGTTCTTCCGGTCCGGAGTGATCGCCAACAATGACCTCGGCTGGCGCGGCTTCCTGATTCCGCAATTCATGCTACTCCTGCTCTCCGTTGGACCCTTACGCGCCTGCCTCCGGCGTTACCCTCCCAAAGACAGTCTGCGAAAGCTCCGCCCCAAAGTCGTCGCCTGCCTGTGGCTGGGCCTGGCGGGGACGCTTCTGGCCGCCGTGATCGACCGCGGCTATATGGCGGGCGTCGACCATGGCCTCATCCGCACCCGCAACTGGGTGGTGCGCGACCAACAGATGTCCCAGCGCATGCTCGCCCTTCGCCAGACCTACGATTGGATCGGTCGAGCGACGCCTAAGTCCGCGCTCATTCAACCCAGCCCCGCATTCCTCGACTTCGGCTACGGACTCTACGCCCGACGCCCCACCCTCGCCGCTGACGAACACTGCGGCACGGCCTTTGGTGGCTCCGCTGCCGCCTGCGCCGCCCTGCTCAACGTTCTCCTGCCCGTCTTCGCCGGCACCGCCGGCAGCGCCGATTCCCTGTGCCGCGAGTTCCCACTTCGCATGATCATCGTCAAAGATACCGATGCCGTCTGGCAGGATCGCCAAAGCTGGGTATGGAAATCCCGCCCCGCCTATGCGAACGCCTTTTCGCGCGCCTTCGCCTGCCCCCTTCACCCACCTCCCGGGTGAATCGCGAGCAAAAGACTTCTTTTGAGCCGACTGAAGAGTTCGGCTTGGGGAAGCGAAGGAATCCAAGCGTTCGAAACGTTTGTTTTGAGGAAGATCGCTGGGTTCGTTTTCGGGAAAAAGTTTTTTGTGCCGAGCTTCACGCGCCTCTGGAGTGTGCGGCCGGATTGGCGCACGAGCGTTTCGGAGGGACGTTTTAGCCGTCGCGACGTGGCCGAGGGTGATGTCGGAGCCGATTTGATCGAACTACCATTTCCCTGCCCGCTTTGAGGCGGATGGCGGGAGAGGCTTTCTCGTCACCTAGAAATAGTCGAAAAGTGTTGATTACCAGGTCGGCGAGATGGGTAAGCTCAGCGGGCGAAGTCCAGAGGTGAACGCTGGTCCCGTGGACGCCGGCCTCTGTCGCGGCGGCGCTGACGGATTTTCCTGCGACGAGGGCTTGGAGCGCTTGCCGTTGAACGGTAGTCAATGTGTTGAGGAGTCTCGAATCGGCCAAGGGAGATTTCCTGATTCTAGGGTAGCGTTTCCCGGCAAATATTTTGGGCGGGGTTTGGGTTTTAGTGCTTCAAAGGAGGCGAGAAGATAAATCGGAAAACGCTTTACCGGGGGCGGCGGTGGCCGGTATTTATGCACCATGGGGATGTCCGCCCTTCGCCTCCTGCGTGTGCCGGTTCTTGTCTGAGAGGCCTTACGGACTT
>JAYVUQ010000823.1:0-4719 GCA_043787785.1 Bryobacteraceae bacterium | reverse complement strand
CCAAAGCCCGCAGCCTCGGCTCCCGCCGCGCCACCAGCCACCGCCATCATCGACGCGCATCACCATTTCTGGATGTACACCAAGAAGGACTACGGCTGGATCAGCGACAAGATGCCAGCCATCCAGCGCGACTTTCTTCCCGTCCATCTAGCTGAAACGCTGAAGGATGCCGGCGTCAACGGAGCGATATCCGTGCAAGCGCGCCAGACCCTCGAAGAGACTCGTTTCTTGCTGAAGCACGCCGCCGACAACGAATTCCTGCGTGGCGTCGTGGGCTGGGTGCCCTTAGTGGACGCGGGGGTTGGCAAAGCCATCGCCGAGTTTGCGGGTCAGAGTAAGTTGAAAGGCATGCGTCACGTCCTGCATGATGAGCGCGATGATAACTACATTCTGCGCGCAGACTTCAATCAAGGCATCAAACAACTCAAACCCCTCAACTTACGCTACGACATTCTCATTTTCGAGAAACACCTGCCGCAAACCATTCAATTTGTCGACGAACACCCCAGCCAAATCTTTATCCTCGATCACATCGCCAAACCAAAAATCAAAGCCCATCAAATGGAGCCTTGGAAGACTAACCTCATCGAACTCGCCAAGCGACCCAACGTCTACTGCAAACTCTCCGGCATGGTAACCGAAGCCGATTGGCAGAAATGGACCCCGGCGGACCTCGCCCCTTACATCGATACCGTCCTTGCCGCCTTCGGCCCCAAGCGCTTGATGTACGGCTCTGATTGGCCAGTCTGCCTGCTGGCCTCGCCCTACCGGCGCTGGTTCGACACGGTCATCGCCGCGATTAGTAAGTTGTCTGAGCCGGAACGGACCCGCATTCTCGGCGGCACCGCCATCGAAGCCTACGGGCTCTAACGCTCCGGCAAGTGTGCGGCCGGGCGCAAGAACGCGTAGTAACTCACGCTGAGCGTCTCTCGCGCGCCAATCCACTTGTAAGTCGGCACGCCAAACAGGCGCGCCCGGTCGATCATCTTACGCCGTGATTCCGGAAATGGCGACCCGCCGAATTCCATGCCCCGCGTCTCTGTCCGCCCGTTCCAAGGGCGGTTCGTTCTCTCCAGGCGTTCATCCCACGTGCCTAGCCAAGGAAAGTCCGCTGACCGCCAAACGTAACCCAGCAATAACTGATGCCGAGGCGACCAAGCCAGAAAATGTGCGTTCTCCCGCGTCGGGTCCATTAAATGGGTGGTGTAACCGCTGGCCTTGGCCGCGCCGGTGAATCGCTCTAAGTCCACGTGTTGACGCGGGTCGTCGTCGAGGTCCTGCTCGCGCACGCTCGGGGCGGAGAATTGCGTTTGTCCGGCGTCCAGAAACGGCGGGCCCAGCGTCACATGCTGCGTCCACGCTATGGGCCGGTCCTCGTTGGATAGATTAGTGAGTTGTTCCTCATAATGCAACTTATCGCCTTCCAGGCGTAACTGGCGCGCAAACTGGAGCCGCGCGCTGGGCACCTCCACGCGCGCCGACAACGTCGCTCCGCTGCTCTCGATCGTCCAAGGAATTACGCCGGCCTCGCCATGCACCATCGCCCCGGCCGCCGCCTCTGTCTCGGAAGGCGCGCCAAAAATGTCCAGGCAAAGGTTGTGGCCATGAATGCCGGCTAGCAATCGGCTCTCACTGTCCCCGCCATACTCCGCATGCTGCGCCGCCTCATAAGCCGTTGGCTCGATGGTCGGCCAAGGTGGCGTCCATAGTGGGTTTACGCTGCCCGCTCTATTGATGAGCGCCGCCACGTGCCCACCTTCCACCAACATCACCACCCGCAGTTGCTCATTCTCGATTTGATGGGCGCGCCGCCCGCGGTAGAGAGTCTCGCTCATTCTGTCTCTCTACCATAGCCCGTACAATGGTCTGGTGACGCTGTTTCTCTTGTCCTGGTTCCTGGCCGTTCCCTATTGGGAAACCGTGCCCGCTGGCTCTTGGACCGAGCAACAATTGATCGACCTTCTCACTGAGTCTCCCTGGGCCCAGAGCGCGCCCGACACCCGCCGCGGCAACACGCTCCCAGGGCCGCCCGTCGTCATCTATCTCTCCAGTGCCGCCCCCATGCGTCAGGCCGAAGAGGAAATCATCCGCCGCCGCTTTAAGCAAAAGCCCGACGTCTACGCCGCCATTCACGAAGCGCGCGAGGAGTACTTGGCTTACATCAACGAAAACGCCGGCAAAGTGATCGTGGTCGCCATACCCCTGGACGCCAACGCCCTCGCCGATGCCAGTGAAACCAAACGCATGGAGGCTGAGAGTATCTTACGCATCGGCAAGCGTAAATGGAAGGCAACCGGCCATTTTCCGCCTACTCCGGCCGATCCCGTTCTTCGCCTCATCTTCCCTCGCGAGGTGCCGGAAGGTGCCAAAGAAATCTCGGTCGAAGTCTATTTGCCCTCCCTTCCCAGTCCCTATCGCAATGCCCAATTCCGCTTGAAGGATCTAATGCTTCGCGGTCAGCCGGAACTGTAAAAAACCTCGCAGAAATTCGCCCTTTCTTCGCCTTCGTGCGGGACAGCAACCTATTGGATTTTGTATAATCTAAAGGTAGTTATCCTTGTCACCCGGCAGTGCGGCGCCCATCTTCTGGTCGGCCTATGCTCAGTGATCCGACAAACAACAATTTTGGTATTCAGGTTCCGGAGGAATTCGGCATGGCCGCAAACGAAAACACGTACGACTCAACCAGCATCAAGGTCCTTGAGGGCCTCGAAGCGGTGCGGCTGAGGCCAGCGATGTATATCGGCTCTACTCGCGAAGCGGGGCTGCATCACTTGGTGTACGAGGTGGTCGACAATTCCGTGGACGAATGCCTTGCCGGCCACGCCACTGTCATTGAATGCACCATCCACATGGACAATTCCGTTACCGTCTCCGACGATGGCCGCGGCATTCCCGTCGACATCCATAAGGAAGAGGGCATCTCGGCCGCCGAAGTCGTCATGACGAAGCTGCACGCGGGCGGTAAGTTCGATAGCAATAGTTACAAAGTATCGGGCGGCCTGCATGGCGTCGGTGTTAGTTGTGTCAATGCGCTTTCAGAAACCCTCCACCTCGAGATCTGGCGCGAGAAGGCCACGTGGGAACAGGACTATGAACGCGGTGTGCCCAAGGCCCGGCTGCGCGAAGTGGGGCGCACTAAGAAGACCGGCACGAAAATCACCTTCAAGCCGGACTCCACCATTATGGAGGTGACCGAGTTTAATTACGACACTTTAGCCCAGCGCCTTCGCCAACTCGCCTTTTTAAACAAAGGCCTCAAGATCGTTCTCACCGACGAACGGCAGGATCCGATTCGCACCGACGAATTTTTGTATGAGGGCGGCATCGCCGAGTTCATCAAGCATCTCAACCGGTCGAAACAAGTACTGCACGAAAAGCCGATTTACATTGAAGGCGAGCGGGAAATCCCCACCGGCACGCTCACGATGGAAATCGCCCTCCAATACAACGATACTTACGCCGACCAGGTTTTCAGCTTTGCCAATAACATCAATACGGTGGACGGCGGCACGCACTTGTCGGGCTTCCGTTCGGGCTTGACGCGCACCATCAACGCTTACGGCAACTCCTCCGGCATCATGAAGGAGAAAGAGGCGCTCACCGGCGACGACGTCCGCGAAGGACTTACCGCCGTCGTGAGTGTAAAGATTCCGCAGCCGCAATTTGAAGGGCAAACCAAGGGCCGCTTGAATAGCGACATTGCTGGCTTGGTAACGCAGTTAGTCAACGAAAAGCTCGGCGAGTTCTTCGACAAGAATCCTAGTGTCATGAAGAAGATCGTCAGTAAGTCGATCGACGCTCTTCGCGCCCGCGAGGCTGCCCGCAAGGCTCGCGATCTCACTCGCCGCAAAGGTGCCCTTGACTCCGGCGGCTTGCCTGGCAAGCTTGCCGATTGCCAAGAGCGCGATCCCGACCGTTGTGAGCTCTTTCTCGTCGAGGGTGAGTCCGCCGGCGGCACCGCCAAAAGTGGCCGCGACCGAAAGAACCAAGCCATCCTGCCCTTGAAGGGTAAGATCCTCAATGTCGAAAAGGCCCGTTACGACAAGATGCTGGGCCACGAGGAAATTCGGGCCATGATTACCGCGCTGGGCTGCGGCATCGGTCCGGAGCTTGATGTTACAAAGCTGCGCTACGGCAAAATCATCATCATGACGGACGCCGACGTGGACGGTTCCCACATCCGCACGCTCATCCTCACCTTCTTCTTCCGCCACATGCAGATCCTCATCACCACGGGCCATCTGTTTGTTGCCCAACCGCCACTCTACCGCATCAAGAAAGGTAAGAGCGAGAAGTACCTCAAGGACGACAAGGAATTCACCAAGGAGATCCTCCGCCGTGCCACCGACGCTCTCGAAGTCGTCGTGGGTACCGGTGCCAGCGCTGTCACCATTGAGGGAACCGAACTCCGGAATTTCCTCAGCACGCTGGACGAACTCGGCCTGGCCGCCAAAGCCGCCGAGCGGCGTCTGCGCGATTCCCGAGTGGTCGAATTACTTACTGACCCCACTCTGGTGCTCGACACGAAAGAAGACTTCAAAGACAAGAGCAAGCTCGAGCATGTAAAAGTTGGCTTAGAGAAAGCCCGCATTCGTTGTGAGCTTCGCGAAGACGAAGCCCATTCGGCCTGGATGCTGGTTTACTTCGACCCCACCAACGCTGAACGCGCCATCAGTGTCGACTTCTCCGCACAACCCGAGTTCCGCAAGCTGCGCG
>JAYVUQ010000822.1:0-5580 GCA_043787785.1 Bryobacteraceae bacterium | reverse complement strand
AGCACGCCGGTCTTTTCAATCGCGATCTCAGGGCCTTCGTCTTTTAGGACTGCCACGCAGCCATTGCGCAAAGCCACGGCCTTGCCGACACCTTTTGTGGCGACAGAGAAGCCTTTGCCGCGCAGGTCGGCGAGGCGGCCGTCGAAGGTGTGGACAATGGGTTTTGAGCGCCGGAAAAACATTCTCTTTTTATGTTAGCGCTTTACTCGTCCGCGCAGTTGTTTGCTGATTTTCTCAATCTCCTCGAGCTTCTTCAGCATGCCTAACGAGAGCACATGGTGTTCGTGCTGTTCCAGTTCCTTCTGCACCTCCTGGCAGAGACGGACCAGCTCGGAGGCGTCCCGGATGTTGCGCTTGTGCTCGGCTTTCAGGATCCCTTCGGATTGCAATTTGCCATCCGGAAGGCGGACGGTGGTGGGGTCGTCAATTTGAGGCTTAGGGTCCTGGGCGAACAGGGCAAGCAGGGCAAGAAAAGCCAGCATGCTTTTACTTTAGCGCCCGCGCCATCCCGGCCAATATCTCCTCATTCTGAACAGCGACGAGGAGCATTCCGGCGCGGAGGTCTTGGCTTCGCTCGTATTCGCCAATCTGATGAGAAGCATGAGCTGAAAAGGGGTTCGATTCAGCGTATGCTGGTGAGCACCGCCGAATGGCGCAATTCAAACTTAAGATTGAGATGAGGAGCAGGAATGAATCCGAATCAAGCGTTGTGGGAAAAAGGCGACTTTACCGCGATTGCCGCGTTTATGCGGGAATCCGGGAAGAATCTGGTGAATTCGCTGGGCGTTAGCCCTTCGATGCGAGTATTGGATTTGGGGTGCGGTGATGGGACGACGGCTCTTCCCATGGCCCAACTGGGCGCAGAGGTGACTGGTATCGACATCGCCAGGAATCTGGTGGAGGCTGGCAACCGGCGCGCCGAAGCGGCGGGCCTAGCCAATCTTAAGTTTCAACAAGGGGATGCTTCGGCACTCGAAGGCGTGGCCGACGATTCGTTCGACCTGACGCTGACGGTGTTTGGGGCCATGTTCGCGCCCAAGCCCTTCGACGTGGCCAAGGAGATGGTGCGTGTGACTAAGCCCGGCGGACGAATCGTGATGGGGAACTGGATTCCCAACGACCCTACTTTCGTCTCGCAGGTACTCAAAATCAGTTCGGCTTTTATGCCGCCGCCGCCGGAAGGATTTGTGAGCCCCATGACTTGGGGCGTGGAGTCGCACATTCTCGAGCGATTTTCGCAAGCCGGCGTGCAGCCGGAGAACATCGCGATGGAGAAGGATACGTTCTATTTCCGGTCGCCGGAGACGGGCCCAGCGGAGTTTGTTGATTTGTTTCGCAGGTTCTACGGGCCGTCGATGAACGCGTTTGACGCGGCCGAGAAGAACGGCAAGGTGGAAGAATTGCATAGCCAACTGTTGGAGCTGGCAAGTGCGCAGAACCAAGCCGTCGGCGGCGGACTGAAGATTCCGGCCACGTTCCTGCGAGTAACGGTTTCGGTTTGAACTAACGCGACTGGAGGTAAGCGCGCCAGCCGGCGAAGTGGGTAATCTCGGTGGCAGCGGCCAGCCCGGCGGGCTCGCAGATGAAGCCTTTGACGATGGAGCCATCGTCGAGGGTGACGCTGCCGATGCCGAGTGGGGCGGGGATGAGGCCGACGAAGCTGCCGAATTGGCTTACCGGCATCGACCACACTTCGAGCTCAATGCCCGGCCCTCTAAAGCCTTCTTCGCGGACCAGGCCGGGCTTCGGCGGTGTGGTGTTGGCCAGCGCGTAGAGGCGATAACCGGGGGCGGTGCGGCAGCTTTTGAGTAACCGTGCGCCGCGCTGGGTGAGTTGGCTGTTGAGCGGCTGGCCGGAGAGGTGCGCGCCGACCACCGCGACAGAGAGGCAACCGGGGGCTTGCGTAAGGTGGCGGCCGGCGAGCGAGAGCAAGGCACGGTCACTAAAGGCGGGGCCGACCAAGGTGACGCCGAAGGGCAGGCCGTTGGGGCGAAAGCCGGCGGGGATGGCCAGGGCGGCGAGGTCAAAGAGGTTGACGAAGTTGGTGTAATAGCCCAGGTTGGTGTTGAGGCGCACGGGGTCAGCCTCAACGGCTGCGATCTTGTAAATGGTGCCGGTGGTCGGCAGGAAGAGGACGTCCATCTTCTGCCATTCCGCTTCAGCGGCGCGCTTCGATTCGCCCAGGCGGTAGAGAGCCCGGTAGCTATCGACGGCGGTGAATTTGGACGCGCCGTTGATGATGCCGCGGACGACGGGGTGCATGTCGTCTCCGCGGAGGTGAATGAATTCTTCGATGGCCGCCAAGCGCTCGGCCACCCAGGGGCCTTGGTAGAGCAAGGTGGCGGCGTCGCGGAAGGGGGCGTAGTCGATCTCGACGGGCTCGCCGCCTTGGGAAGCAAGTTTGCCGATGGCGGCTTCGTAGAGCTTTTGCGCTTCGGTATCGCCGAAGAATTCGAGCTGCTCGGGGCGGGGAACTCCGAAGCGGAATTTGCCTACAGCCCAGGGCGAGGGATAGTCTTCCATGCGGCGTGCGGACCAGTCGGCAGGGTCATACTGCGCGGCGGCGTCGAAGACCCGGGCGGCGGTGTCGAGGTCGCGGGCGAAGATCGATACTGTGTCGAGGCTGCGGCAGGCGGGCACCACACCGGTCATCGACAACACGCCGCGCGTGGGCTTCACGCCGATCAGGTTATTGAATGCGGCGGGGACGCGGCCGGAGCCGGCAGTGTCAGTGCCGAGCGAAAAGTCGACTTCCTTCAACGCCACGGCCACGGCCGAGCCTGAGCTGGAGCCGCCGGAGATGTACTCTTTGCCAAAGACGCTGGAGCAGGCGCCGTAGGGGGAGCGCACGCCGACGAGCCCGGTGGCGAACTGGTCCAGGTTGGTTTTGCCGACGGCCACCGCGCCCGCCTGCTCCAAAGCTTTGACGACGGTGGCGGTGGCGGTGGGCGTGTAGGCGTAGGCGGGGCAACCGGCGGTGGTGGGCACGCCGGCATAATCGATGTTGTCCTTGATGGCGAAGGTGAGGCCTTTGAGTGGTCCTTCGCTGGCGGCGTGTGTGGGGATCGAAGAGATCCAGACGGGGGGCTTCATCGCAGCACTCATCGCAGTATTGCTACGATTTGCCCGGGCTGCACCATCGCCCCCGGCGCGCAACGCACTTCTATCACTTCTCCCGCGGCGGGAGCCATCACGGCTACCTCCATCTTCATCGCTTCCAAGATCACCACTTTGTCTCCTGTATTCACTCGTTGGCCGGGCTGGACGGCGACGTTCCAAACGCTGGCCGCAATGGGCGAGCGGACCGCGACACAGCCCTCCGGCAAAGCGCCGTCGACCGGGGGCGGGGCATCGTCGAGTGCGGGCGCGATGTAGTCTCCCCAGCGGTCGCGCTCTTCGCGGAAGGCCTGTTCGCGCAGGGCCCGGAAGGCGGTGGACTCTTTGGCGATCGATTGCAGAAAGGCGCGATGCGCGGGCAGATGGAAGGTGCCGGGCTCGATGCGCGGGGCAAAAGATGGGTTAGCCCGCAGTTCTAGAAGTTCTGGAGCGGAGACCGGGTAGAACTGAATGCGGTCAAAGAATTCGAGCAGCCAGGGCTGGGGCAGGCGTTGCGTCTTCCACATTTGCGTGGTGCGGCCGACGAACTGATAGCCGCCTGGACCCTCCATGCCGTAGACGCACATATAGGCGCCGCCAATGCCCACGGCATTCTCGGGCGTCCAGGTGCGCGCGGGGTTGTACTTGGTGGTGACGAGGCGATGGCGTGGGTCAACCGGGGTGGCCACCGGTGCGCCCAGGTAAACGTCGCCCAAGGCGAGCGTGAGCCAACTGGCGTCGAAGACGGTGCGGTAGACGTCGTCCACCGAGCCCAGGCCATTGATGCGGCGGATGAACTCGATGTTCCACGGGCACCAGGGCGCATCGGGCCGCACGCCTTGCATGTAGCGCTGGATGGCGTCGCGCGTGGAAGGATCGTCCCAGGAGAGCGGCAGATGGACGATGCGGGAGGGCATGGTATCCACCGAGTGGGACTGCGCTTCGTCGATCATCTCGAACAGCTCGCCGCGTGAGAGCTTCGACTTGTCGTAGTGAATTTGCAGCGAGCGGATGCCGGGCGTGAGGTCGATGAGGCCGGGGTGCTTTAGTCGTTGCCGGAGCGAATGGGCCTTCAACGAGAGCTCAAAGTCGAGGCGGTTTTCGCCGAACTCGACGAGCAGGTACTCATCGCCATCGGCGCGGATGACGACTGCCGGGGCCTGCCGCAGGATGGCTGGCTCGTCATTGACGCGCACGAAGCGGACGGTGTCGCCGGCCCTCAGCTGCCCCATCTTCCAGCGCTCGGAGGCGACGATGGTGGCGGGGCAGACGAAGCCGCCGCAACTGGGTCCGTCGGGGCCGAGGATGATGGGCATGTCGCCGGTGAAGTCGATGGTGCCCACGGCGTAGGCGTTGTCGTGAATGTTCGATGGATGCAGTCCCGCTTCGCCGCCGTCTTGACGGGCCCAGGTAGGCTTGGGGCCGATAAGGCGGACGCCGGTGCGGTCGCTGTTGTAGTGGACGCGGTACCTGGTGCGGAAGAAGATGGCGATGTCGCCCTCGGTGAAGAAGTCCGGTGCGCCGTGCGGGCCGTAGGTGACGCCGATGGCCCAATCGTTCAGATAGACGGGTGCGGTGCGGCTGGCCTTGGGCTCGGCAATGGCGGCGGTGCCAAAGCGCAGCAGGTCGCCGGTGCGTAGGAAGCGGCCGCCGAACTTGCCGAGGATGAAGGTGGATTTGGAACCGAGGTAAGCAGGCACGTCGATGCCGCCGCGAACGGCGAGGTAGGTGCGGGCACCGGGGCCTTCGATAGCTTTGAGTTGGAGCGTGTCGCCGGCCTTCACGTGCAACGGCGTCCAGCGCTCGACGCCCATATCGGCGCCGGTAAGGGCGACGGTGGCGTCTTGATGGAAGCGCAGCGTAGGCCCAATCAGGGTGAACTCGAGCGCCGCGGCATCGGGCGCGTTACCGACGATCTCATTGGCGAGGCGGAAGGCGAGATCGTCCATGGGGCCGGAGGGCGGCACGCCGACGTGCCAGTAGCCGAGGCGGCCGGGGAAGTCCTGCACGGTGGACTGGGTGCCGGGCTCAATCACTTCGATGGCGCGCGGCACGTAGGTGAGGCTCTTGAGGAATGCAGTGGGGAAGGCGCCCGCGGCGAAGCCTTCGCTCGCGACCACCATGCGCAGATAGTCGAGGTTAGTTTCGATGCCGGCGAGTTCGGTGGCGGCGAGGGCTTGGCTTAGTTTGGCGACGGCATCGGCACGGGTGTCGCCGCAGACAATGATCTTGGCCACCAGCGGATCGTAATAGGGCGGTACTTCGGTGCCCGATTCAGCCCAGGTCTCGACGCGCGCCGCTGAAGGCCATGCCACGTGCGTCAAGAGCCCGGGGCTGGGCGCAAAGTCCTTCAGTGGCGATTCGGCGTAGACGCGCACTTGAATTGACGCGCCCCTTGCCGTAACGGGCACGATTGGATTGTCACCGGCGGCCAAGCGGACCATCCATTCGACAAGGTCAACGCCAGTTACCTCTTCGGTGACG
>JAYVUQ010000821.1:0-3734 GCA_043787785.1 Bryobacteraceae bacterium | reverse complement strand
CCGGCGTTGCTTTATATCGATTTGCACTTGGTGCATGAAGTGACGAGTCCGCAAGCGTTTAGCGGCTTGCGCGCCCGCGGCTTAAAGGTGCGCCGTCCAGACTTGACATTCGGCACGGTGGACCATTCGACGCCCACCACGCCTCGAAGCCTGCCGATTATCGACCAGATCGCCAAAGCGCAAGTGGAGCAGCACGAGAAAAACTGCACCGACTTCGGCATTCCTTTCTTCGGCTTTCAGGATCACCGGCAAGGCATCGTCCACGTCATCGGGCCGGAATATGGGCTCACTCAGCCGGGCATGACCGTGGTCTGCGGCGACTCGCACACCGCCACCCACGGCGCGTTTGGCGCCCTGGCCTTCGGCATCGGCACCAGCGAAGTGGAGCATGTGCTCGCCACTCAGTGCCTGCTGCAGAAACCTTCCAAAGGCTATGCCGTCCGTGTGGAAGGAACCCTGCGCCCCGGCGTAGCGGCGAAGGACATTATCCTGGCCTTGATCGCTAAGATCGGCATCGGTGGCGGCACGGGTTGTGTCTTCGAGTTTACGGGCTCAACAATTCGCGCCTTGTCGATGGAAGAGCGCATGACAGTTTGTAACATGTCGATCGAAGCGGGCGCACGCGCTGGCTTGATTGCGCCGGATGACACCACTTACGAGTACTTGGCGGGCCGTAAATATGCGCCAAAAGGTGCCGAGTGGGATGCAGCCGTCGCGCGTTGGAAGCAATTGCCAACCGACGAAGGCGCCACTTACGACCACGAGATTTCGATCGATGCGAATACGCTCGAGCCGATGATTACTTTTGGCACTAACCCAGGCATGGGTATTTCGATTAATGGCTTAGTGCCGGATCCGGGCGCGGTGAGCGATCCGCTGGAGCGCGAATCGTTGCGGAAGGCGCTCGCTTATATGGCCCTCGAACCGGGCAAGCCGCTCGCGGGACAGGCGATCAACGTGGTGTTTATCGGCAGTTGCACCAACTCCCGCATCAGCGACTTACGCGCCGCTGCTTCGGTCGTCAAGGGCCGCCAAGTCTCGCCGAATGTGCGGATGATGGTAGTGCCAGGTTCAATGGAGATCAAGCGCCAAGCTGAAGCCGAAGGCTTAGATCAAGTCTTCCGCGCCGCAGGTGCCGAGTGGCGCGAAGCGGGCTGCTCCATGTGCATCGCCATGAACGGCGACCAACTCACGCCCGGCCAGTACAGTGTATCGACATCAAATCGTAATTTCGAGGGTCGGCAGGGTAAGGGCGGCCGGACGTTCTTAGCCAGTCCGCTAACGGCGGCCGCCAGCGCCATCACGGGTGTGGTGACGGACGTGCGCACTCTAGGGAGTAAGTAACCATGGAAAAGTTCACCGCATTTACAAGCCCGATGGTCAAGATGGGCATCGATAACATCGATACCGACCAGATCATTCCGGCGCGCTTCTTAAAGACCATTTCGAAGGACGGCTTAGGTGACTCTCTCTTCTGCGACTGGCGCTACAATGCCGACGGCACGCCGAAGCCGGAGTTCATTCTGAACACCGAAGCTGCCAAAAACTCGCAAATCCTCCTCGCCGGAGATAACTTCGGCTGCGGCAGTTCCCGCGAGCACGCCCCCTGGGCCTTAACCCAATACGGCTTCCGCGCCGTCTTCAGCACCAGCTTCGCGGATATCTTCAAGAGTAACTCCCTGAAAAACGGCTTACTGCCCATCGTCGTGAGCCGCGACTTACACACCAAGTTATTCGCCCTCCAAGCCGACGCCCGCGTCGCCATCGACCTCGCCACCCAAACCGTCACCCTTCCCGACGGCACGTCCGCCGAGTTCGCGGTGGAGCCTTTCTCGAAGCACTGCCTGCTAGAGGGCGTCGACGAAATGGGCTATATCCAGGGTCACGAAGCCCAAATCGCGTCCTTCGAGGCGAGCCGTTTGGGCAGTCTGAATACGCTGGCCTAAGGGTCATGGCAAAAGAGGTGCCCCATGCAGACAATGAACATCTCGCTTCCCGATCAACTCAAGGAGTTCGTTGAGATTCAAGTTGGTTCGGGCCGCTACAGCAGTGTCAGCGAGTACGTTCGCGATTTGATTCGCGACGACGAAAAGCGTAAAGCGCAAGGACAGCTGGAGGCGCTCCTTCTTGAAGGAATTCAGGGTAGCGAGCCTACCGCGATGACTCGGCAAGATTGGGCCGACATCCGCGCCGAAGCGTTTAAGCAATTCGAGATGCGCAAGGCTCGGAAGTCGGCCTAGTGCCGCAGGTGATTAAGCGCGAAGCGGCGAAGCGAGACCTGATCGCGCAGTGGGTTTGGTATGCCGAGAACGCGGGAATCGAAACTGCGGACCGTTTTCTGACGGCTGCCGAAGCTACCGCAACGATGTTGGCGGGCCATCCCGAGAGTGGAAACACTCTCTTGGTCGCCAAAGCCGAACTGAGGACGATGCGCCGTTTTCCCCTCACCGAAGGATTCGACCAGGTTCTTCTCTTCTATTTTCCCTTGTCGGATGGCATCGAGCTGGTGCGAGGAAGGAGGGATCTGAAGCGGCTCATTAGCGAGGGTTTCTTCGGCTAATTGCCGTAAACTAGCGGTCTTCGGTAGATGCCCCGTCATGGTCTGAAACGTTTTAGATATGGTCGCCTCCGGCATGACCGAGGATCAGACTCTGGGCAACTACCTGTACACTGAAAAGGCCAACTTCCCTGCGGTCCAATCTTACCAGCGGTGATAAACTTGACGTATGAAGCTCACCATTGAGCTCGACCGCGAGGTCGACGGCCGCTGGATCGCGGAGATTCCCGAGTTGAACGTCTTGCTTTATGGAGATTCCAAGCAGGATGCGATTCTGAACGCGGAGTCGGCGGCGCGAGAGATTGTGCTCGACCGGATCGCGCATGGCGAATTGCCGCCCGATTCGGCACAGGCCGTGTTCAACGTCGCCGCATGAGCACTTGGCCTTCGGCTAAGGCTCGTCGAGTACTCGCCGTCCTGAAACGGCTGGGTTGGCTGCATGACCGGACGGTCGGGTCCCACAAGATCATGAAGAAGGCGGGCTGGCCGGACTATCCTTTCTCATTCCACGATTCAGCAGAACTCGGCCCGGCGATTCTGGCCAAGATTTCCAAGAAGACGGGGCTTGAGCCAAACGATCTTTGAAGCCGTTTGCCTGAGTAAGCCGACTGCTGGTCGCCCCCGTCCATTTAGCTCGCAAACTTTTGAAAGCAGAACCTTCCCGAGGGTCGGAATCGCTAACTTCATACGGATCCTTGCCGACAGGCCCTAATGTGCAAATCGGCTTCCTGCTGCATTTCTCTTAGCTCTAACTTCCTACAGTGCTCAGCGGGAAAACCCGATTTCCCCAATGAGGTGATTGCTATGAGTAGTATCCAAAGACTAAAAGATACTCCAGTTACTATCGGCAAACTGTCCAGGCTTCCATTCTTATCACTGGGTGGCCTTCCTGATTCTGGCGGAGTCTACTTCGTCCTGGATCAGGCCGACCGTGTATGGTACGTCGGTAGCGCAGTTAGCCTACGCGACAACGGTGGAAATCGCACGAGCATCGAGACATTTGCGAGAGTAGGGGCGCCTGCTTCGTTGCTTGGGTTGAGAACCGCGATGACATTCAACGTCGTGACTTCGAGCGCCGTTGTATTAAGTACTTTCAACCACCTATTAATGATCGAATGAACTCTCCAGAGTTGCCCAGGATTGACTTTGGGCTATCCCCTGACAAGGAAATTGAGCG
>JAYVUQ010000820.1:0-2119 GCA_043787785.1 Bryobacteraceae bacterium | reverse complement strand
CGGCGTTTCACCAGCTTTCGCCCGCGTCACAATTCGCGGTCGCCGCGCATGAGTTCCTGCACGTCCGGCGGGCGGATTGGCTGCACACGCTGGGGGAGGAAGTCCTCTTGGCCGCCCTGTGGTGGCATCCCGGCATCTGGTTTCTCGTTTCGCGTCTGCGGCTGTCGCGGGAACAGGTGATTGACCGGGCCGTGATCGCCTTCACTGATTCTCCCCAGGCCTACGTGCAAGCCTTGCTGGCTCTAGCGGATTCTCCGTTACCAGCCAGCCTAGCTCCGCACTTTCTCCGGCGTCGCCATTTGGCGGTGCGCATCCAACAATTACTCAGCGAGGTAAACATGTCCCCGACCCGTTTGTTTGCTACCTACTCACTCGTTACCGCCCTGGCTACGGCCACGGCATGGCTTTCTATCAGCAGCTTCCCCATGCAGGCCGCGCCGCAGGAGTCCACGGGCGCCGAGGTCGTGCTGCGCAAACCGGCGGTGTACCCATCGCTCGCCAAGCAGAAGCGCGTCGAGGGCTCGGTGATCGTGGAAGCGACGATTGCGGACAACGGCAGCGTCGCCGACGCACGAGTGCTTTCGGGTCCAGTGGAATTGCGGCGCGCGGCGCTTGAATCGGTGCTGCAGTGGCAGTTCAAGAACGGCCAAATGGCGCGGGTGACTTTGAACTTCAGCCTCGCCCCAGACGCGGGAACGCCTCCGAGCCCGGGAACGCTGCACGCCGTCGAGATCCGTGGTGTCCCCGCCCGCGTCGAAGAGACGCTGCGGGCTCGCCTGGCCCATCTGGTAGACCAACCGTTCCAAGCCGGGCAACTCCTCGAAATCGTGCGCAGCGTGGCACCGGAACTGGCTGTCTCCTTCCAGTCCGGTGGCGGTTCGGAGTACACGGCAAACATTGAAAGTCCCAGGCAGGATCCGTTTCCGAAGGGTGACGGCCAACGACTGCGAGTGGGCGGCCTGGTGCAAGAAGCGAAGCTCTCTAAACGGGTGCGCCCGGACTATCCGGCCTTGGCGAAGCAGGCGCGGATTCAAGGCACGGTCCGCTTTCAGACGCTGATCGGGCCTGACGGCCGCGTGCTGGGGTTGGCGCTGGTTAGCGGGCACCCGCTGCTGGTGGCCGCGGCGCAGGAGTCGCTGCAGCAATGGGTGTATGAGCCGACGTTGCTAAACGGGAACCCGGTGGAAGTGCTTAGTTTAGTGGATATCAACTTTACGCTGGCGCCTTAGCCGGCTTTAGCAGAGCAGCCACCATACACTTCTGAACGGGCTCAACGGTCACCCGGCGCAACGAAATCGCGTGGGAGTTTGCCTCCAACACTTGGCGCAGCGTTTGAGGATCGGTATATCCGGATGGCCCGGGGCGATAAGAAGGGCGGGACCGTATGCCATCTGGGAGTCGAATCAGGCAGGCCTCCCCGCTGTTCCGCTGTTCCGCTCCGCGCAAAGCCGCAAAGCTACCGAAAAAGTGTCGGGCCCACCGGCCGACACCACCGGCCGACACCACCGGCCGCCCACAGAGTGGCAGGCGAATGACACACCGATGGAGGGAGGTCGAGCAGGGTGCACAATGAACTCATTGCCAGCCATCCAACGAAGGTAATTGCTCAAGGCATCAGCATTCGTTGTGTCTGCCCTTTCGCGCTGAGTTTCCTACGCGCAGGAAGCTACTACGGTCCATTCGATCGAACTGGAAGCACGCCAGGAGTGGGTTACGCTCGGCGGGCGGGCCGCCCTCGCGTTCGCGTATTCGCAGCGTATTCCGGGCCCGGCGGTAAGAACTCAATCCCGGCGCAACGCCGACAATATTATGATCCGCGTCGGGCATGGAACTCTACAGCGTTATGAGTTCACCCTCCCGGCCAATCATCCCGGAGGCACATTCTGGTACCACCCCCACGTTCACGGAGCCGCAGCCAAACAAGTCTCTCGCGGCTTGGCAGGCCCCATCATCATAAGGGGTGTGCTGGATCGAATCCCAGAGATCGCAGAGGCGCCAGAGGTGGATATCGAGCCGGCGAGCTACTTTGTCCGGTTGACGAAACGCGAAAAGCGCGCTTGCCCTTGCTGCGCAGGAGGGACGGTGATTTCGATTCGTTCCATTCTTTAGCCTCGCGGCT
>JAYVUQ010000819.1:0-7548 GCA_043787785.1 Bryobacteraceae bacterium | reverse complement strand
CCGTAGCCTTCGGGACGGCCTAAGCCGGACTTGGTGGTGGCGGCGACGACGAGGGCCGTTTTGTCGCCATATTCGGCACCGGGCGCGCCGGTGATAACTTCCAGGGACTGGATAGCGTTGACCGGCAGTTGCGTCGAGAAGGCCTTCGATTGCTGGTCGTTGATGGGCTGGCCGTCCACGACGAAGCTGGTTTGGGCGTGGTCACCGATGGGGTGGAAGAAGCCATTGGCGTCGGCGACGACGCCGGGCGAGCCTAGGGTGAGCGCGTCGCTGAGGCCGGAGGCGGGGGAAAAGAGGGCCATCTTTTCGAGCCCTTTGGCGTCCATGTCGTTGTGGGCGTAGTTGACGTTTTCGAGCAGGTCGGTGCCGAAGGCCTCGACTTCGACACTGGTGACGCCGGTGGCGAGGGTGAGTTTTATGGGGAGGGCGATGGGGACGGCGGTGCGCACGGCGAGGTCCTGGGTGAAGGTGGCGAAGCCGGGGGCGGTGGCCTCGAGATGGTACTGGTTGAAGGGCAATTGGCGGAAGCGATAGCTGCCGTCGGCTTCGCTCTTCATGGCCTGACGATAGTTGGTGAGGGGGTTGACGATTTCGACTTGGGCGCCAACGACGGCGGCCCCGGAAGGATCGGTGAGGCGGCCTTCGACGCGGCCGGCGTTGCCGAGGGATTGGGCCATTGCGGACGTGGCGAGGAGGAGGAGGGCGACGGCGTGGGACATCTACTTCATGATAATGAAAGCGGAGTCTCAAAAGCAATGATGTGGGGAATTCGTTCTCGATAGGGGGTAGCTTATCCACGCGGCAAGCCGCCACGTGGGAGTTTGGCTGTATATACGATAGTTGTATATACTGGTGTCGGGTTGGAGACGGTTCATGGCTTTAATTGGGATGCTGCGATTGAGGTTGCCAACGTGAAATTCAAAGAGGAGAACGCCGGCTGGTATTCCACCGCAGAGGGACGCCGCCAGACGCAGCGTGAGTTTGCTAGTGCCTTGAGGGAGGGAACGCTTGGTGGGTCCACTGGTCTCGAAGCCGCGAAGACCGATCCGAAGGTTCTGGAGCAACTGATGGAACGGGCCAAAGAAAGCGCAACCCGCGCCATTTCAATTCGTGTGCCGATTGCTGACCTTGAGCGGGCCAGGCGGATCGCGGAAGAGTGCGGCGTCGGTTACCAGGCCGTGTTGAAAAAGGCGATCCGTGACGGTCTAAAGAAAGTCGGCTGACAAAGAATCAACGATCGCTGCCCAGCTTGCGGCCTCACGTCCGCCGGGTGGTGATCGGGTTTGCCTTCACTCTGTGACACATCGCACAGAGAAGGCGCGCGGCTTTTCGCCACCGTTTTGACGATGGAGCGCCAGGCCGCCGCGGCCAAAGTTGTAGTACCAAGCAGTGGCGGGATCGATCTCCGATGCGATCCAGTAGAATCCGTGGGCTTCGAGTCGCGAATATTGTCCGTCATCGGAGCGGCCGCCGCCGAGTAGGGCGTTGAATCCGGATTGGCCCCCCGGCTAAGAGCGCCAGCCACGTCCCAAGGTTGGATCCCCTCCGTTACCGTCGGGGTTCGTAAGTGGCTGATAACGAGCGACGGGTTGGATAGGCCTAAATAGAGTGATATTCAGCGCTTTTACTGAAGAAAAGGTGGGAATGTAACCCGCCGCTCACGCGACGGGCTTGCATTGTGTCAAATTTTGCGAGGGGACGTCATGACGCTTGGAGAATGTGACGCAGTCGAGGGGCTAGAAGGTTTGGATGCGGACTTGGTGGATGAGGTAGTCGGCGATGGCGAGGGAGGCGGTGGCTCCGGGGCTGGGGGCGTTGATTAGGTGGAGGGCGTTGCGGCGGAGGACGAAGTCGAAGTCTTGCAGGAGGGTGCCGTCGGGGGAGAGGGCTTGGGCGCGGACGCCGGCGCCGCCGGGGGTGAGGTGCTTGGATTCGAGAGCGGGGATGAGGCGCTGGAGGGAGCGGCAGAATTCGTCTTTGCTGAGGGAGCGCTTTACTTCGTAGAAGGCCATGGAGGGGTACTTGCGGAGGAAGCGCCAGAAGCCGGGGAAGGTGAAGACGTCGGCGACGTCGGCGGCGACGAAGTTGCGCCAGGTGTAGCCTTCGCGGGCGGTGGCGAGGACGGCGTTGGGTCCGGCTTCGACGCCGCCGTGGATCATGCGGGTGTAGTGGACGCCGAGGAAGGGAAACTTGGGGTCGGGGACGGGGTAGATCAAGTGGTTGACGAGGGCCGCGCCTTCGGGGGTGAGCAGGAAGTACTCGCCGCGAAAGGGGACGATGCGGGCGTCGCGGGTTTCGCCGGCCATTTCTAAAACCCGGTCGCATTGGAGGCCGGCGCAGTTGAAGAGGAAGCTGGCTTGGATTTCGTGCTGGCCGGCGGTGAGGGTCCAGTCTTGCCCGTGCGGCGTGATGGAGCGGACGGGCGAGCCGGTGAGGACGCGGCCGCCAGCGGCGCGGATGAGGTGGACTAACTGGCGGCAGACGGCGGGGTAATCGACGATGCCCTCTTCGGGGACTTCGACACCGGCGAGGCCGGCAACGTGGGGCTCGCGTTCGCGCATTTGTTCGGGGCCACACCAGCGCAGACCGGTGAGGCCGTTGGCTTCGCCGCGGGACTGGAGCTCTTTGAGGCGGGGAATCTCGGCGGCTTCGGTGGCCACGACGAGCTTGCCGCAACGCTCGTGAGCGATGGAGTGTTCTTGGCAGAAGGCCACCATGCGGCGGATGCCGGTGGTGGCGAGCTGTGCTTTGAGCGAGCCTGGCAGGTAGTAGAGGCCGGCATGGAGCACACCGCTGTTGTGGCCGCTTTGGTGCTGGGCGACATCGGGCTCTTTCTCAAAGAGGGTAACGGGGGCGGAGGGAAAGGCTTGGGTGAGTTGGTAGGCGACGGCCAGGCCCACGATGCCGCCGCCCACAATTGCGTAAGAAGAATGAGGAGATTTTGAAGCCAAGCTCTATTTTGTACACTAAAGTGGTAACCAATGCTTCTTCCACGGGAAATGATCGGGTACATGTCGCGGCAAATCGTCAAGCGACTGGCCACAAAATCAATCGACGCGGCGAATCCGCCGGCAGTGACCGAGACGATCAGCCTGGTGATTACCCAGGAACTTGAAGCGGAGGACAAACTCAACGACGAAGTTCGCGAATTGCTGAGCCAGTATGCCGATTACATGCGGCAGGAGGGCATTCCGTATTCCGAAATGTTCCGCAAGATCAAGAACCAACTGGTGATTAAGCACAAGATTGTGCGGGCCAGCGGGCGGGATTCGAACGACAACATGAAGCTGTCGCGCGACAAGGTGACTGACCTTTCGCACAAGATTGTGGCGGAGCTGAAGAAGTCGCGCGAGATTCGGGTGAAGCGGCCGGACAACGAAATGCGGCTCGAAATCGTGAAAGGCTTCACCGAGGTGCTGCTGGCGGAAGACAAGGCGGATCGCGATGCGAAGGCAAAGGTGCGCTCGCAGAAGAAGGAAATTCCCGAGGGCAGCGAGGAGTTCGATCTGTTGCAGAAGCGCTACTACGGGGAAGAGCTGAAGAAGCTCGGGATCGATTTTACCGCTTAAGTTTCCACTCGAATAGCTCGAAGATGGGGCGGCCTTGCCGATCATGAATGGTCTCGAGAACTTGCCGTTGATAGCCGGCGGCTTCGGCGGCTTGCTTGATATCGCGGTTGACGTTGGGGAAGGCTTCGAAGGGCGGAAGGGTGCCGACCCAGAGGTCAGCGGGGCGTTCGAAGATTTCCTTGGGGTAAGGACGGTCATTCCAAGCGACCGGGACACGGCCTTCGGTGAGCAGGGAGACGTTGTCGCTCATGCCCCAATCGAAGACCTGGAGCGTTTGGGGGTGACGGGCTTCAATTCTCTGCACCAGGGCGAAGATGGCGTTGTTCCATGGGCCGGGGCTGCCGGTCTGCATCATCGCCTGGCGGTAGATGTTGACGACGCGGGCGTTGTCGATGGCGAGTAAGGCGACCACCAGCCCGGCGAAGGTAGTTCGCGAAATCCTGGGCGCGGTGAAGGCGGCGGCGATAGCCCAATATTGCAGCGGCCAAATCAGCACCAGGTGGTGGACCGCGCCGCCGGCATTTTTGGTAATGGCCATCAGCAGAAAGGCGATGGTGCCGGCGATGAGGGGATACCAGCCGAGCCGGCTGGGCCAGATCAGCAGCAGGATGATGGAGGCGAGCATGGCGTGGGGGATGAACGTCCAGCGCTGGGGGTTGGGCTCATAGGCGATGTATCCCATCAGGCCGTAGCCGCGCAGGGTGTCATAGAGCAGATTCGCCTTGGGTAGCACCTCGGCGGTGGTGATTTTGACGTTTTCCTGCATGGTGGCGGCGGGCTTGCGGACGTTGTAGCGCAGGACGGGAAAGGCGCCGATGGCAAAGAAGGCGATGGCGAGGGCGGCCTTTCTTAAAGTGATGGTGCGGCGCAGGAGGACGGGGAACAGAGCGAGAAGGGGGAGGCTGAGGCCGGCGAAGGTCCAGACGGAGAGGGCCTTGTTCCAGAAGACGAGCCCGAAGAGGAAGAAGGCGAAGCACCAGGCGCGGGTGGTTTGGCGGAGCAAGAGGACGCCGGCGGCGAGGAAGAGAAAGTGCTGGATGGCGACGGGTCCCCAATCGAAGGTGATGGCGTTGACGAAGATAGGGTCAGTGGCGAGGAGGAGGCCGCCGAACCAGGCGGCGGCTTCGCCGTGGAGGCGCGCGAGGAAAAGGGTGAAGAGCCAAACACTGAGGCCGCCGAGGAGCACCATGGGCAGGCGCAGGCTCCAGACGGTGGGGGTGAAAAATTTAAAGATGGGATAGTAGAGCCAGGTTTTGAGCGCGCCAAGGTAGCTGATGAGCATGGTGGGGACGTGGTGGTGGAAGGCGACAAAACCATCGAGCGCGGGATAAGCCTGGTAGTAGGGGCCGGCGAAGAGGGCTTCGTCGGTTTGGATGCCGGGGTAGGGAAGCAGGGCGCAGCAGAGGAGGATGAAGAGGAGTGCGCAGCTGGGTCCGCGCAGACGGGAGAGGGTCACAGGAACTATGGTAAGCCATGGCCGTCTGGTGGCGTTTTCTCGCCGAGTGGGTTCCAAATCGAAGCCAGATGGAGCACGAAACCATGGACGGGGCCGTCGGCGGCCAATTTGTTGATGTTGCTTTGTGTCTCGGGCTCATGGTTCGGCCGGTAGACGGTGACCGAGCGGGATTGGGGCTGGATCAGCCAGGCGAGTTGGGCGCCGTTGGCCATGTAATCGCGCATCTTGTCGCGCAGGAGGCGAGGGCGGTCGGTGGTTGACTGGAGCTCGATGACGAAGTCCGGGCAAAGGTGCCAGAACTTGCCCTGGACGCTTGGGTCGAGTTGAGCGATGCGGGACTTCTGGGTCCAGGAGACGTCGGGGGAGCGGCGGGAGCCGTTGGGAAGGACGAAGCCGGTGGAGGAATCGCAGGCGACGCCGCGACCGTCTTTCGGGGCCCAAACTGCCAGTTGACTGCCAAGGTCAAGATTGGACGCACCGGTCCACGAATAGGTGGGGGGCATGACAATGAGCTCTCCCTCAGAGGTGGCCTCGAAGCGAAGATCGGGATGTTCCGCGCAGAATGCGGCGAACTCGTCATCGGTCATCGGGTGCGACATCAGGACGGCGGGTAGAAATCCTTCATCGATCGAGAACGTCATGCAGGTAGTTTAGCGCTTCGCTGGCCAGGGGACCGACGCAAGCGAATTTCGCGGGTTCGCGCGACCCGGTGCGAGGGTTGCATTTCGGCTTCGATTGGGGGGAAGGCGTCCGAGGGAGAGGTACGGCCGTCCGGGCCATTGTAGGGTGGTGTTCTGGAGAATTACTTCATGGAGGATAACAGCTCCGAAGGGTTGGCGTTGCGGATTTCGACTTGAAAGGCGCCGCAATAGGAGACGTCAGCGGATGTTGAGATGCTGGTGCGCTTCCATGGCCATGAAGCGCCGGTCGGTGGCGCGATAGGAATTTTCTGTTGGCGCGCTGTGGGGAAAATGAGCGGCTATTGGAGAGGATTCCAGATCGGCAATAGATTCAGGATGAAGCCGGTTACCGGACCTTCACCGTCCACCGCGTCGATGTTGGCGCGCCGTTCGGGCTCCGCATGCGAGCGGTAGATTTCCACGGAATGAGTGTCCGGGTCGATCAACCAGCCGAGTTCCGCGCCACTTGCGAGGTATTCGCGCATCTTTGCGCGCAGCGTCCGGAGGCTGTCGGAGACCGATTTTAGCTCGATGACAAACACGGGGCAGAGCGGCCAGAAGCCTTGTAAACTTTCCGGACTCAGCTTTTGAATTCGGTCCTTGGACACCCAGGAGGCATCGGGCGAGCGCCGAGCTCCGTTGGGGAGGACATAGCCGGTAGACGAATCATTTACCACCCCGCGGCCATCAAGGTCGGCCCAATTTCCCAATTGACGATTGATCCTGCTGTTGCGGGCGCCGGTCAATGAGAAGGTGGCAGCCATAACGATGAGTTGCCCCTCCGCGGTGATTTCAAATTGCAGATCGGGGTGCTCGGAGCAGAATCCGGCGAATTCCTCGTCGGTCATCGGCGGGGCGGTGAGGGTGGCGGGGAGGAACGCTTCGTCAATCAGGAACGCCATAATTCAATTCTAGCTGGCTTCGCTTGGGGGAGATTAGGGTATCGTTCAGCGGCCGGACAGCAGGTCGGCCACGTTCACGGCGAAGCCAGGCAAGAGGGGCGAATCGAGGACATGGCTTGCATCCAGCAGCCGAAAGCTCGTTTGGTGCGCACATGCAGTTCGCCGTTCTCCTGGTCAAGCAGCCACAGTAACTGGCTTCCGGCTGCCAGGTAGTCGGGGACTTTCTGGTTCACGTCCAGGATGTGTTTAGAGAATGACAATACTTCGGCGGCGATAGCGGGCGCAAAGGGCACGGGAGTCCGGTCGAGGTCGAGTTGTTCCCAACGATCACCGAGGAAGATGGACGGTGTTGGAGTGGATGCGGCAGTCGATTCTTCGGCGGCCCCGCGGATGGGGTGCTGGTCGAGATAGTTTCGCACGACTTTGGTGATTTTGTCCCGAATGAGGTTATGTTGTGGGGTGCCGTTAGAGAGGGATCAATTCTCCGTCAACCAGCTCACAGTCTTCAGTCTCCGCCGAGTGCAGGGGCGCTAACTCTTCGGTGGTGGTCACCGTTTTGGTGGCCATGCGGTTCCCTCTTTGCGCGAATTCTTCCCTTACTATTGTCGCACCCTGGCGGAAATTAGCTACGGAACGCGGGGGCATTGCGCTTGCGGGACACGGACAATCAGCGTCGCCCGTTTTTGAGGAGCTGAGATTTCAACTAATTTACTATCAATGAGTTAGGACTGCGTTTGGGTTGCGCCATGACCCCCCGATTGTCATCGGGGGCTGCGCAGGGAGGCTTCCGACGGACCGCGCCGAGGCGCGATGGGCATTCTAGAGACGAGCGACAGACGAAACCAAGGCCGGTGCTGTTCCACTTCGCCGTCGAGCAAGCCGGCCTTTCTGGCAAAGGCTTGCAACTCATCCGCGTGGAAGGCGGCTTCGACAGAGATGGG
>JAYVUQ010000818.1:0-1928 GCA_043787785.1 Bryobacteraceae bacterium | reverse complement strand
TTGGGCACGGGAAGACTGGCAATCATGGCCCGTATCGTCGGATCGAGCGTGACGCCGCGGGCGTTGAGCACGTTTACCGACTGTACCGGTTGACCGGGGGCGGTGCGATAGAGGAAGTTGCCGTTGCGCGCCTCAGGCACCAGCACCGTGCGAATCTGGCTCGCTTGCTGCTTCAGCCGCAGGCTCTCGAAGTTGCCGAAGAAGAAGAGCTTGTCTTTGATAATCTTGCCGCCGAGTGAAGCGCCCACTTGGTTCTGGTTCAACTTCGGCTTGGCGACGCCCGACCGGTTGTTGAAGAACTCATTGGCGTTGTAAGCCTGGTTCTGATTGAACCAATAGCCGGAACCATGTAACTGATTGGTGCCGGAACGCGTGGTGAGCGAGATCTGCGCCGCGCCGCCGCCCACCGTGGAGCCAGCATTGCCGACGGCTACCGAGAACTCCGAGATCTGGTCCACCGTGGGCCGGATAGGCATGAAGTCGAGGGAGTTGTTGCGAATGAAGTTGTCCTGAATGTTGATGCCGTCGAGGGTGACGTTGGCCGCGGACGCGCGCGTGCCATTGATGACGGTGGGTCCGCGGCCATCGCTGACGCCGGCTTGGGTGGAGAAAAGGGTACTTAACTGGCGGGAAGCGGTGGGCAAACGCTGCACCTGCTCGCGCGAAATCGTACTTACGAGTTCACTGCCGCCCAATTGGACGCCTTGCAGTTCACCGGAGATTTCGACGACCTGCGTGGCGGCGGCCAGTTCCAGCTTGATGGTGCCGAGGGACGTATCCTTTAGCGAGTCAATCTTCACTAGGCGCAAGGAGACTTTGGCAAATCCGCTGCTGGAGATGCTGACGTCGTAGGCTTCTGGGCGTAGGGCGGAGAAGGTAAAGAGGCCATCCTGGTTGGTTTGGGTTCGCAGCAGCGCCGACGCGCCGCCCCCGAGGAGGATCTCGACTTTGGCAGCCGGAACCGGCGCGCCCGAAGGGTCAACGACGGTGCCCGTGAGACGGCCATTCACCTGTCCGAAAACAGCAGCAACAAATACACAAACTAACAACACACCAAGGCGTAACATACTCTGAGGCTAACAAATTGAGACTTTCAGCGTAGGGCGACTCACCCCCGTGTCGATTCACTTTTCAGGCTTTGAGCTCTTGTCGGGCCTGTTTTTCCCAGGTACCGAGTTCGCCCCGGCGGAACTGGGGAGCGGTGCGGACGGCTTCGATGGCTTTTTGAAAGGCGGCGCGGGCTTCGTCTGGCCGGGAGAGCGAACGAAGGGCGCGGCCATAGAGGACGAGTCCTTCGGGATCGTACTCGCGGACGTTGACGTAGTACTGGAGGTGAGCGAGCGCATCGGTGGGTTGGCCGGTGGCCAGGGCCACCGCACCCAGTTCGCGCCATACCTGATGGCTGGCTAATTTGGGGTCGATCTGTGCGCCGCGTTCGAGGAGTTGGCGAGCTTCGGCGTCGTGGCCTTGCTGCCGGAGAAGCCGGCCGAGGTGGAAGAGAGCGTCGGGCTCGTTAGGGTCGATTTCGAGGGCGCGCCGAAAGCTTTGCTCGGCCTGGATGTGGGCGCGGCGTTGGGCGTAGATCAAGCCGAGTTGATAGTGCGCATCGGCGTCGCGTGGATTGATGGTGGCGAGCTCGAGTTGGCGTTTAAAATTCTGCCGGGAGGCGAGTCCGCCGCTGAGAGCGCTCATATCGCGTGCGGTGTTCTGGTAGAGGTAGTAGAGCAGCAAGGGGGAGGCGAACAAATAAGGGACGTTACCCAAGCCGACAATCAGTAGCCCGGCACCGGCGCTGGCCGCCAAGGCGCCAATTTCAGCCCCAGCAGCTTGGCCCAGCGAGACGCCCATGACCGTGGAGAGGACGGCGGCGGCGAGCATGAGGAAGTAGACAATGCCGGCGATTTCGAGGGGAATGCCGCCGAGCCCTG
>JAYVUQ010000817.1:0-1865 GCA_043787785.1 Bryobacteraceae bacterium | reverse complement strand
GAGCGCCTGTCCTGGGAAGGGTCTGCCGAGGGGATTCCCGAAGAGCGCACCTGGGAATCAGCGATGGATGGGGAAGGGCGGCGGTGGGTGACCACCCGCAATGGGTTGATGGCGGGCGTGGGAGACACCTGGACCATGCTAGGCCAGGAAGCGGGGCTCAGTAACACCGCTCTTTGGCCGGTGCGCGTGGAGCAGGGAAAAGTGCTGGTGGGTACTAGCGGGGCCGGCGTCTACGAATTAGATCCTTTGGAGTTACAGGGTGCGCCACCGCGCCTGGCGATCGAACGCCTGGCCGATGGGGAGGCCGGGCTGGTTCGCCTGCAGTGGACGGTAACGCCCAGACTCGATGATTGGTCATACGGGACACCGCGAACGCGCCACCGGATAGATGGCGGGAAGTGGTCAGCCTGGTCACCCCGGACGGCGGAAACCTTATCGCTGAAGCCGGGCCAGCATCGCTTCGAAGTGCAGGGCTTGGGGCTCATCCCGGAGGTGCGATCGCCTATGGCATCGTTGGACTTCGCCGTGGATCCAAAGCTTTATGCCAATCCTCTGTTTGTCGCGCCCGTGGCGGGGTTGGCGCTCCTGGCGCTGGGCCTAGGCGCCATGATCGTGCGGCGGCAATGGGCGTATTTGGCCGCGCTCGAGTCCGCTAAAAGGAAAGCCGAAGAGGCGTCGGTGGCGAAGAGCCAGTTTCTGGCCACGATGAGCCACGAGTTGCGGACGCCGATGAACGGAATTATCGGCATGTCGACGCTCCTGCTCGAAACCCTCCTTGCGAAGGATCAGCGGGAGTACGCCGAGACGGTGCAAAGTTCGGCGAGTGTACTGCTGAAGCTGGTGAGCGACATTCTGGATCTGTCAAAGGTGGAGGCTGGCCGGCTCGAAATCGAAGCCGCCGAGTACGATGTGCGGGCGGTGCTCGATGACGTGCTGGTGCTGGCGGGGACGCGAGCCAACGAAAAGGGCCTCGACCTCATCTATTCCATTGACGCAGGCTTTGCCGAGCGCCAGATCGGTGACAGCGCCCGGGTGCGGCGAGTGCTGCTAAACCTGGTCACCAACGCCACAAAATTTACGGCGCGGGGCTACGTGACCGTAAGTCTGACGCGGGACAAAACGCGCTGGCGGTGCGCGGTAACTGACACCGGCGACGGCATTCCCGAGGACCAGTTCCCGCTGTTGTATGAGCAATTCTCCCAGCTCGATATGTCGCCGACTCGCGCGCAGGAGGGGACGGGACTGGGCCTGGCAATCAGTAAAAAACTCACCGAGCGTATGGGCGGCGCGGTAGGCGTCGAGAGCGTGCTAGGGCAAGGCTCGACTTTCTGGTTCGAATTGCCATACCGGCCCGCTGCATCTCCAACCGTCATACCGTTGCACACCGGAACCGTGCAGTTGGAATGTGCGTCCGAACGGGTGAGGACTATGATTGCGAGCGATCTCGCCGCCGGCGGTGTGGTGGTGATGGGATCGTTACCGGACGAGTCGACGGCTGATCTCATCCTATTAGACGAAGCGCTCTGCCAGGACGGCTCGATCCCCGAGACGTACCGCCAACAATTCAAGCCCATCGCCGTGTTGTCGAGCCAACCGGGGCTGTTGGCGGCGCTTGACGCGAACATTCTGGCCAAGCCTTATCGGCGGCGGCAGGTGCTCGCACTGCTGGAGGAGTTACGCCTGGGGCCGTCCACTAACGTCAGGCAACCGGCGCTGTCGGGTGAGAATACCGCGTCCGGCCGTGTGCTGCTGGTGGAGGACAACGTTGTCAACCGGCGTCTGGCCGGCGTGGTGCTCGCCAAGATGGGCTTTGAGGTGGACTATGCCGAAGACGGTGCCAGCGCCGTCGAACGCTTCGCGCCGGG
>JAYVUQ010000816.1:0-5554 GCA_043787785.1 Bryobacteraceae bacterium | reverse complement strand
GGCCTCGATCGCGGCGAGTTAGTCGAATGGGTGGAGCGTTTCTACGGAGAATATTACTTCCGCCCCAAGGCTGCCTGGCGCGTGGTACGCAAGGCGATTTTCGATACAGACGAGCGCAAACGTCTCTACAAAGAGGCCCGCGAGTATATGGCCTTGCGTGCTAAGCGCAAGAACTTCGTCAAGAAATACCGAGAGCAGAAAGTAAGTGACGCCGCAGCCGCGGGCGACTGATGTCGCCTGTGCTGTCTTGCTGTTGTTAGCGGCAACGGCGGCCCGCATCCCTGGATTGAATGGCGACCTGTGGCTTGACGAAGCCTGGGTCGCCAATTCTGTTTTGGCGCCGACCTGGCGGGAAATGTTCTTTTATCCGGCCTGGCTGCAGACGACGCCTCCCTTGTATTTAGTGGCGACGCGGCTGCTGGTCGCCATGCTGGGCGAGGCGAACTGGGTCTTTCGGGCGCTGTCGCTATTTTTCGGCGTGGCCAGTGTCTGGCTCGCTCTCAGATTGGGTCAACGATTGTTTCCCCCGCTGGGTGGCTGGGTGGCGGCCGTTCTGGTGGCGCTCTCCTCGTCCGCAGTGTTATTCTCGAAAGAGGGTAAGGCCTATAGCGGCGAGTTGTGCGCTGCCTTGGCGCTGATGATCGTGATTGCGGAATTGCCGGTGTGGTGGGTGGCGTGGACGGCGATGTTACTCGCTTTTGGCCTCTCTTACTCCAGTGTCGTGTTCTTTCCGGGAGTATTTCTGGCCTATCTGTGGGCGGGACGCTGGCGAGTGGCTCAGGCCGGGGGCATCGCAGCGGTTTTGGCCGTGCCTCTCGCGGCGACTTACTGGTTGTATGTCCGGCCGAATCAAGGGGACGACCTCAACCAGATGTGGAGCAGACTTTTCCCCACTGAAGATTTATTCACTTACTATCTTCGCACGACGCAAATCATTTTTTGGTCTCATCTATGGCCGCCACTGGTCTCTATGCGGAAGCTCTGGCTGTTACTGGCCCTGGGCGGTATAGGCCGGGCCGTTTGGCAGTTGTGGCGGGAGCGCGATGCCCGGCTGCTGCTGGCGGCGGTGCTGCCCCTGGTTGGGGCCATCGGTTTGAACCTGATTGGTTTCTATCCCTATGGGCCGGAAAGATTTTCGATTTACTTAATCGGCGTCACTATCTTGCTGCCCCTGGCCGGGCTCGACTGGGCACTGCCGAAGCCTTCGCCCCACCTGACGCTCGCGATCATGTTCCTGTTGGTGGGAGTCACGGGTTGGGCGAGTTGGGCCGGACCCTGGCCGCGGCGCGTAGAAGTAGGGCTCAGCGAGGCCCGCCAAGAGCTACGCCGGCAAGGGGCGGGCGCCGCCGACCTGCTCTTCGTCGCTCCGCTCCAGTGGGAGAGCTTCATGCTGGAACAACGGCGCGAGCGGTTACCGGTCGAGACCATAGAGGGGCGGGTGGCCTCCGCTTGTTGTCCGCGAGACGGCCGTTGGCAAGGCGGCAACGTCGAGGCTGACGTGGCGCCGGAGATGGACCAGTTGATCGCCCGCGGCACCGGACGGCGGATCTGGATGTTGCACCTGCGATTGGCCATGCTCAATCCGGAGGGGCGCATGATTCCAGAAACATGGCAACGCGCCTATTTGGTGCGCAAAGGTTGCCTTGAAGAGTACGCGCACGAATTTCACTCCAGCGTGCTTACGGCCTATCGCTGCCCTTTGCTGTAGCCGGTTTGCGAAAGTTCCACGGCGCGGTGGCGTCGGGGTCAGCCCAAAGGCCGAGGCCGGCTTCGCGGGCCTGCTCTTCGAGTTCGCGCAAGACCTGGTCGCGCGGCGCGTAGCGGCGGAACCACCAGGCCATCCCGGCCCTTACCATTTCCTGGTTAACCTGTTTCTTGCCCAAATAAAGATCGGCGACCGTGCGGCCGTAACGGTCCTTTGACCGCACCACTACCCGCACCGTTTGCTGGAAGATCATTTCGCCCAAATAGTCCTGCGCGCGGCGTCCAAAGGCTTGCCGCTTTTCGGGGGCATCAATGCCGTTTAAACGAATTCTTTCCGCGCGGCCATCATGCATCACGCCTACGGTGTCCCCGTCAACGATTTCGACGACGCGGCCTTCAAAATCAACGGCCACTAACCACAGGAGAAGTGTAAGCAACTTACTCCATCTTCCGCAGTAAGCTGCGGCTCTTACTGTAGCCGAAGTAGATGAATAAGCCGAGGGTGAGCCAGGCCAAGAAATTGAGCCACGTGAACAACGGCAAGCTGAGCATCAGCAGCACGCAGCAAGCGATAGCCGCGATGGGGACGAAGGGCACCAAGGGCACGCGGAAGCCACGCAGCCGCTCCGGCTGCTGCTTACGCAGCACCAGCACTCCGGCCGACACCATCGCGAACGCGCACAGCGTACCCATATTGGCGAGGTCCGCGAAGGCCCCGATGTCGCCGATCATGGCCGGAATGCCCACCGCGAAACCGGCAATCCAAGTAGCCATATACGGTGTGCGATAGCGCGGGTGGACCTTCGAGAAGAGCTTGGGTAGCAAGCCGTCGCGCGACATCGCATACCAGATGCGGCTTTGGCCGTATTGAAACACAAGTAACGAACTCACCATGCCAAACAGCGCGCCCACCCCGACAAACCACCGGACGTTGTTCTCGCCCGCCAGGCGCAGCGCATTCACCACCGGCGCGGCATTGTTCAGGGTTTTCCAGTTCTGCATGCCAGTCAGCACCAGCGCGACGGCGCAATAAAGCACGGCGCAAATGATCAGCGAGGCCATAATGCCCCGGGGCAAGTCGCGCTGGGGGTTGCGGCACTCTTCAGCGGCGGTGGATACTGAGTCAAAACCGATGTAAGTGAAGAAGACAATGGCCGCTCCCGTAAGTAAGCCGTTCATGCCATTAGGAAACATAGGGTTCCAGTTTTCTACTTGAATATGCGTCGCGCCCACACCGATGAACAGTAAGATCACCGCGACTTTTAAGATCACCATGAAGTTATTCGCATTGGTGCCTTCTTTAACGCCGCGGACGAGTAACCAGCTAAGGGCGAGCAGAATCAGAAACGATGCCAGGTTAATGTGCGGCGTGATGGCGCCATTTTGAATGGTGGGCTGCGAGATCACTTCTGGAAGGCGCCAACCAAAGCGATCGAGCACGTCGTTCACGTGCGCCGCAAAGCCCACGGCGACGGCCATGTTGGAGACCGCGTATTCGAGCACCAGTTGCCAGCCCACCATCCAGGCGAAGATCTCGCCCAAGGTGGCATAGGCGTACGTATAAGCGCTGCCGGCGATGGGAATCATCGAAGCGAGTTCGGCATAGCAAAGTGCGGCGAGTCCGCAGGCAACGGCTACCAGAAGAAAGGAGAGGGCAATGCCGGGTCCGCCGCCCGGCCGGCCGACGCTCGAGACCGAACCACCCGAGGCGATGATCTCGAGGATGGTGGCATTGAAGATCGACGAATACTGTTTCACCTCGCCCGCTGCGGCCGTGCCGGTGAGGATGAAGATGCCGGAGCCAATCACCGCGCCGATGCCGAGGGCGGTTAACTGCCAGGGGCCCAAGGTCTTGGCAAGGCGATTTTGAGGCTCTTCGCTGGCCGCAATCAGGGCGTCGATGCTTTTGGTGCGGAAAAGCTGGCTATCGGGCATATAGACCCGTAGTGTATCTCGAAAAAAACGAAGGGCCATCCCGGAGGAGTTGGGCTTGGCCCTTCTACTGAATCGTGTGATGCGCGACCGAGCGGGTCGTTATTTGGAGGAACAAGAAATGCTCGATCGGGTCATCGGATGAGGTAGCAACACGCGACCAGCTTATGATTACTTTGAGATTACCCTTAGGCGAGAAGAACCGGAATAGATCTTCGGTACTGGAGGATAGGTTGGCACCCTAGTCCAGTACTAGAGGTGGGGCCGCACCTGCCTAGCGGCTTAACGCACTTACGTGAGCGGACACGCCCCTGGCCAGCCCACTCAGGCTGTAACCACCTTCGAGGACGGAAACTACCCGGCCGCTGCAATGCTTTGCCGCTAAGGTGCGCAACAAAGTGGTAAGGTCGGCGAAGTCAACGTCAGTGAGCACGAAGCGGCCCAGCGGATCGCCTTCACGAGAGTCGAAGCCAGCCGAGATCATAATCAGTTCCGGGCGAAAAGCGTCAGCGGCTTTCACGAGGTCTTGCTCAAACGCGTGCCCCAGCACCTCCGCGCGGCCGCTGCCGGCGGGGAAGGGAAAGTTGAGAATCTTTCCCTCGCCCTTCCCCTCGCCCTGCTCGGCATGAAGGCCAGACCCGGGGTACCAAGGATGCTGATGGGTGCTGAAAAACATCACCGACCCATCCCGATAGAACACGTCCTGGGTGCCGTTGCCGTGATGCACGTCCCAATCGACAATCAGCACGCGGGCCAAGCCGTGTTTCTTCTGGGCGTAGCGCGCGCCGATGGCGATATTGTTAAAGACGCAAAAGCCCATGCCGCGCGTGGGCGTAGCATGGTGTCCCGGCGGGCGGACCGCGCAGAAAGCCGTATCGGCTTGTTTGCCGCAGACCAGGTCCACCGCGCCCAGCACGCCGCCTACGGCTTCCGTGGCGACTTCCCAGGATGCGGAGGAGATGTGGGTGTCGCCGGTAGACAACTCCCGCAGCCCGGCGGCAATGTCCTGCTTGGCGCGGGCAATGTAATCGCGCGAGTGGCAGAGGGCGATTTCGTCTTCGCTGGCAATCCGCTGCCGGATGCGAATCGCCTTGGCGGTGAAAGGCTCGAGAGCCTTGCGCACGGCGGCATTGCGCGCGGGCGATTCTGGATGGCGCGGTCCGGTGTCGTGCCGTTCGAAGCTGGGGTCAGTCAGGAGGGCGAATCGGCTCACGCCATCACCTCGCGGATGACGCGGCCTCCAATGTCCGTGAGTTTTTTGTAGCGGCCGGCGTGTAAGTAATTTAAGCGTTGCTGATCCAGGCCCATCAACTCGAGGATCGTCGCATGGACGTCGCGCAGTGGAATGGGGTCGCCCGCGGCGCGTACCGAAAAGTCATCGGTTTCGCCGAACGTGCTGCCGGCTTTTACGTTGCCACCGGCCATCCAAATGGCAAGGCCATATTGATTGTGATCGCGGCCCGGCTTGTCGGTCACTAAGTTGTTGTCGAAGGGCGTGCGGCCCATCTCCGAAGCCCAGACGACCAGGGTTTCGTCGAGTAACCCACGGGACTTCAAGTCCTTGATGAGTCCGGCGACAGGCTGGTCCACCTCCTGGCAATGCTTGGGCACACGTCCGGCGACATCGCCGTGGTCGTCCCAGCGGTCGCCACCCGCCCCATGCATCACCATCACAAAGCGAACGCCCCGTTCCACCATACGGCGGGCCAGCAGGCATTGGCGGCCGAAGGGTTCGGCGATGGCATTGTCGAGGCCGTATAACTTGCGTGTGGCTTCGGTTTCCTGCTGTAAGTCGACTAACTCGGGCGCTTTCGATTGCATGCGGAAGGCGAGTTCGTAGGCCGCGATGCGGGCGTCCATTTCGCCGGTATGCGAGCGCGTGGCCGAGTGCCGCTGGTTGAACCACTGCAGTAAGTCA
>JAYVUQ010000815.1:0-7865 GCA_043787785.1 Bryobacteraceae bacterium | reverse complement strand
GATCGCGCGAAATTATGAGTGACGCTACCCGCGTCTTGTTGGTCTGAAACGCGATCGCGATAATGTCGCACATCAGGCGGGCATGGTCGCGCAGATCTTCGGGCAAGCCGTTGGCTGGGCGTTCCATGCTGAAGGCTGGGCGATTGAGGGCTTTCGCCCGGTCGTCGGAGGCGTTCTTCGTTTTGCGCATGCTGTCCACACGCTTTTCCACTTCCCGGACGCTCGTCAAGTACTCGTCGAGCTTCGCCTTATCGCTCGCACTCACGCGGCGCGTGAGGCTTTCGGCGCTATCCTTCACCCGGTCCAGGATGCTGATGTTGCGCAGGCTGCCCCGGTTCTCAAAAAGGTTATCGAAGGCGAGCGAGGGGTAGATTTCCACGGGCACCGGCGATTCGGGCGTTTGCCACGAAATGTGCGAGCTATAGGCCATCGAAAAGTTGGTCTCGTGATAGCCGGTCATCGGCTGATCGCAGGCCAGCACAATACTCGATTGCGCCGTGTCCTCTCCAGTGCGGTTGGCGATCATCTGGTCGACGCTGATGCCCGAGTGGATGATGGCACCTTTGGAGATCTTGGTACCCGTAAGCAAGCAGCCCGTCTGCGCCGGATGAATGCCTTGTCCCGTCGCGGCCTTATTGAAGAGCCCGTCAATCACGTTGATCTTCCGCTTCAAAGGTTCCAGCGGCTCCAGCGTCTTACTGAGGCGCATATCGTCGCCTTCGCCCGAGGCGGCCCAGTGGTCCTCATTGATGCCGTTGCCGAGGAAGACGACACCAAAGCGCTTCGGAAACGCGGAGGCTGTGGGCGTGTCGGCCAGAGCGTACAGGCTTTCGAGCCAAGGCAGGGCCATGGTGGCGCCGGCGCCACGAAGAGCAGTTCGTCGAGAAAAACGTGTAGTGGGCATCAGCGTGACCTTTTCGTTATTGTATTGCTAGCAGAGGCATTCAAAAACTGCGGACTCGTCACAATCGTCTCCACTAATGCATGAAAGCGATTGCCACTCGCCGCCATCCGGTCGACGAGCCCTTCGTCAGAAAGCTGCAAAGTGCGATTCAGCGCATAGGCCACTAACTTGCGTGACAGACCGACTGCGAAATCCTTCTGCCGGTGTTCGCGAACAAAGGTCTGTACGCCGGCCAGCCCCGAGCCCTGGCTGCCACCGGGGAAAGTGGCCGAAGTATCCACCGGTCGCCCGGCGAGATCCTTGGCGCGCGTCTCGCCCACCGGGCCATAGCCTTCGAGCGCAAGTCCAAACATGTCGAAGCGGGCGTGGCACGAGGCGCACACCGGATTGGCGCGATGCTGCGCCACCACTTCGCGCAGCGGCAGTTCGCTCTTGCTCTCGTCATGCGGCAGTTCCGGCACCACGGCCGGCGGGGGCGGAATGGTCTCGCCCAGCATCCGGTGTACGATCCAATAGCCGCGCTTCACGGGGCTGGTGCGCAAGCCGGGCGAACTGGCGGTGAGAAAAACGGCCATCGGCAACAGGCCACCGCGTTGGTAAGGCGTGGCGTCATCCACCTTCGCCCAGGTCTGGTTGTCGCCCTTAATTTCGGGCATACCGTAATGCTTGGCGAGCAATGGATTTACAAAGGTGTGCTTCGCGTACAGTACGTCGAGAATGGTGCGATTGCCCGAAATCACGTCCTGCATGAACCGGATGGGCTCTTCGAACATGGCTTGGCGCAGGTCATTGGTGAAGCTGGGGAAACGGTCGCGGTCCACCGAGTTGAAATTCTCAAAACGCCGGAAGTCGAGCCAATTGCCTGTAAATTCGGTGGCGAAGCCGCGCACACGTTCGTCCTGCAACATGCGCCGGGCCTGCGCCACTAAGACGTCCGGCCGCTGTAAATCGCCCGCGGCGGCGTGCCGCAAGAGCTCTGCGTCCGGCATGCTGCTCCACAGAAAGTAGCTCAGCCGGCTGGCGATCGCGTAGCCCGATAAGGGCCGCACCGCGCTGGTCCGCGGATCCACCAAGTCAAACCGGTAGAGAAAGTGCGGCGACATCAGCACGCTAACGATGGAGTCGCGCATGGCTTCTTCACGGGTCAGGCCATCTTTGGTTCGAATCTTCTGGTAATAGGCCTGGATGTCATCGGTCTCGGCTTTCGAAAGTGGCCGGCGATAGGCGCGAGTCGCGAACTTCAGCAGCGCATCCCCATGCTTGCTCTCGGCCGCCAAGCGCATCTTTTCGAGCGAGCGCAGCGTCGCGTTGATCTGCTCGAAGTGTTCCCGAATCGCTTGTGGCGCGACCGCATCGTTCTTCGGATTGGCGGCGGCCTTGGCCAGATAGGCATCGCGCAAGCCAAAGATTACTGGGGTATCGGTAACCTCCATGCCCACCGGACGATCCGAAGCGGACTCTGCGCCTTTCCCCAACACTTCGCCACTTTGGTTAAAGAAATACTGAATAAACGTGCGTCCCGTGAAGTTGGCAATGTACTCAAATTGGGTCCAAAGTCGGTTCAATTCCTGCCGCCCCGGCTCGTCCAAAATCAAATCCATCAGCGGTGCGTCATCCCGGTAAAAGCCCATCACGCTGTGATAGCCGGCGCTCAACAGGCGGCCTTTGTCCTGCGAATCATCCGGATAAAAGCGCCCTCGTTCCCGCACAAAAAACGTGTCGGGAAAAACCGAGGCAAAACGCGAGAAGGAAGCTTCGTAACGGCTACGTTCCGCTGCCGGAACGACGAGGTCCGCATCGTCCATGCGGGCTTTGGCGGTGAGTGCCGCCCAGCGCGGCGCGGCTTCGGCATGCAGGCCGGCGTAGCGGGGAATGGTGGGTGCCTCCGGCGGCGGGTCAGTATCGTTGCGTAACGCGACCGGGTCGCTATCGCGGTGATGCAGGCTAAACGAACGTAGCTTCCAGTTGAGCAACGGTTGCGAGCCAGCGGGCAAGCCTTGCACCAGCGGTGCCGCAAACTGCATCGCCGTATGGCTACGAATCTTCGTCACGAAATCGCCCATCGCGACGCACCGCAAGCGCACCGCATCAGCCTCCTTGGGGCCCGGCAGCGCCCGCCACATGGACTGTAGCTTCCCAATCGGACCCACCTCTGTAGCCGCCTTCGCTGCCGGCTCTTCGATCAACTGCCAGATCATTGCCAGATACTTCGGGCTCACCTTGGCCTCGGCCGCGATGGTGGCCAAGGTCGCGTTTGGCTTGCCTAGCGCCACGCGGTGCCGGTAGCGCCAAGCGGCTTCGAAGTAGGCGGCCAGGTCAGTTGGCTGGCGGTTGTAAAAGGCGATGATCCGCTGAATGGGATGCTTGTCCCGGTCCGTCTCTGAAAGCATCGGATAGAGCGCAAAGTCGACGCCATCGGGAGTGAGCACCATGTGGTCTGCCACCTCGCGAGCGGCTAGCAGGTATTTCTTCAGCAGCGCCGCGGACATCGTAAGCGATTCGCCGCTATTGTCAAAACCGGCCAGATTGGCGGGGTCGACGGGGAATTCCTTCGCTGGGCGCAGGTCCACTCCGGTCAGGTCACGAACGGTATAGTTATACTCCGCATTGCTCAAGCGTCGAGCCAGCACCGCCCCCGGATCGCCGCCGTGCTGCCGCAATTCGTCGGCGCGCACCGCCTGAATCCAGCTCAAAATCTGGCGCGAAGCATCGGCGGGCGGCGCAGCCATCGGCTTCGGCGGCATCTCGCCCGCGGCCAGCCTGGTGTGGATCGTCGCCCACCGCGGATAGTCGCGCACCACTGCATCCAGCCCGGTGTAAGCTGTCAAATCGAGTGACCCGGCCGGGACCTTGCCGCTATGGCAACCAACGCAGTGTTTCGCCAGATACGGCCGCACCATCTGCGTGAACTGCCGTTCTAAAACCGGGCTAGACCCGCCAAACGCGGGCATCGTCGAAAAGGCAAGCAAGAATATGAAGACACGGGATTGCATAGGAAAATTCAATACTATCAATCTAATTGACGCTCAAATTGGCCAAAAGGTCACAGGCCACCGCAATACTCCTCCCGCGGCGGCTCATCTCGATCACAATGAATCGAATCATCCCTAAATCCCTTCCTCATCAGCAGGTTTCCTGCTTTCCAAGCCAAAAATCCTAGGGAGCTCATGCCATCCTGGATAAGCGAGCCACTCGACCAAGGGTGGCAGACAAGCGAGCATTACAGTTCCCATAACTGGCATTAGCTGAATAGAATCAATCACTCCCCGGTTCGTTTCGTCACTAGCCCCGTATACTGTCGAGAGAGGTCTCATGCGTCACATTTGTTGGTTCGTACTACCCCTGTTCCTCACCGCACAGGAAAGCGACTCGCCTTCCTTCTTCCGCAACCCCACCATCAGCCGCACCCAAGTGGCCTTCGAGTACGCGAACGACCTCTGGATCGCCCCCCGCTCCGGCGGCGAGGCTGCCCGGCTCACCACCGGACCCGGCTCTGAAACCAACCCCCTTTTCTCGCCCGACGGCACCAGGATCGCCTTCACCGGCCAATACGATGGCAGCGTCGATGTCTTTGTCGTGCCCGTCACGGGCGGTGTCCCCCAGCGGCTCACCCACCACCCCGGCGCGGACGTCGCTGTGGCTTGGACACCTGATTCGCAGCGCGTCGTCTTCGCCTCTTCGCGCTTCTCCAACGCGCCCGCCTATCCTCAGCTCTTTAGCATTTCTACCGATGGCGGCCCTGAGTCGCAGCTTCCCCTTCCGGCTGGCTTTGAAGCCGCCTATTCGCCCGACGGCAAGCAACTCGCCTACGTCCCCATGGGTCGTGCCTTCGCCGCCTGGAAGCGTTACCGGGGCGGCATGACCACCCCGATCTGGATTGCCGACCTCGACACCTCCAAAGTCGTGAAAGTGCCGCGCGACAACTCGAATGACTATTGCCCCATGTGGGCTGGCGGCAAGGTCTGGTTTCTCTCCGATCGCGAGGGCATCGTCTCGCTATTCAGCTACGACCCGCAGTCGAAGAAAGTGACGCGCGCCATGGAAAACAAGGGCCTTGACTTTAAGTCAGCCTCCGCCGCGCCAGATGCCATCGTCATTGAACAACTGGGCGCCTTGCATCTCTATGACCTCAAGTCCGGCAAGCTCAGTCCGCTAAAGATTACCGTCGCCGCCGACGTGGCCGAGGTTCGGCCGCGCTTTGAGCGCATCGGCACTCGTCTCATCAATGGCGCCATCTCGCCCACTGGAGCCCGGGCGGTCTTTGAAGGCCGCGGAGAGATTCTCACCGTTCCGGCCGAAAAGGGCGACGTCCGTAATCTCACCAACAGCGCCGGCGTCATGGATCGCTTTCCCGCCTGGTCGCCCGATGGCCGCTTCATCGCTTACTTCTCCGATGCCGCCGGCGAGTACGATCTGCACCTCGTCTCGCAAGATGGCAAAGGAGAAGTAAAGCGCATTCGCATTGAAGATAAACCGACATTCTATAGCCGCCTCGCCTGGTCTCCGGACTCCAAGAAGCTCGCCTTCACCGATGCCCATCTCAGTTTTTGGATGGTCGATCTCGATTCTGCCAAGTCCCTCAAAATTGACAAGGACCGCATTCTGGGCGGTCCGGCCACACCCACTTGGTCGCCCGATTCCAAATGGCTCGCTTACTCCAAGAGCCTCAAAAATCACCTCGGTGCCATCTTCGTCTACAATCTTGCCGAAAGCAGAACCCAGCAAGTCACCGATGGCATGAGCGATGCCCGCAACCCCGTCTGGGACCGTGATGGCAAGTACCTCTACTTCTCCTCGTCTACTGACTCCGGCCCCGCCAGCCAGCCCGATATCCAATCCTCCAGCCGCACCGTCACCGCCAGCCTCTACCTGATCGTTCTCTCCAAGGCCGACCCTTCGCCCTTCGCTCCCGAAAGCGATGAAGAGAAGGTTGCCGATGAGAAGAAGCCAGACGAGAAGAAGCCCGATGCACCCAAGCCCGACTCGCTCAAACCCGATGCGGCCAAACCAGCGCCGGGGCCCAAGGTCGCCGACGTCAAGATCGACTTCGACAACATCCTCCAGCGCGTGCTCTCCGTCCCGATGCCCTCCCGTCGCTATGTCGCGCTCCACACCGCGAAAGCCGGATCCTTCTTCGCGGTCGAGGCGCCAGCGAATGGCGTTGGCGGGCCCCCTGGCCTCATCGTCCATCGCTTTGACCTGAAGGAGCGCCGCAGCGACATCCCCTTTCTCGGCGTCTTTAGCTTTCAGCCTTCTCACAATGGCGAGAAGGCTCTCTACCGCCAAGGCACCAACTGGTACATCGGTGCGATTCGTCCGTTGTCCCCCCGCAATGCTCCCCCCATGCCGCCCTCGCTCACACCGCCCACTGCGCTCAAAACGGCTGAGGTCGAGCTTCGTGTCGACCCTCGCGCCGAGTGGGCACAGATGTACAAGGACGCTTGGCGTATCCAGCGCGAGTTCTTCTATGACCCCGGCCTCCATGGCGTGAACGTCAGCGACTTCGAAGCCAAATACCGTAAGTTCCTGGCCAATCTATCCTCGCGCCGCGACCTGAACTACCTCATGCAGGACATGATGGGCGAGGTCTCGGTCGGCCATCTCTTTGTCGCCGGGGGTGACCAGCCCGAGGTGAAGCAGGTCGCCACTGGTCTGCTCGGTGCCGACTATGAGGTGTCCAATGGCCGTTATCGTTTCAAGCGCATCTTTAACGGCGAAAACTGGAACCCCGGCCTCGCCGCCCCGCTTACTCAGCCCGGTGTCAACGTTAACGTGGGTGACTATCTGCTTGCCGTCGAAGGCCGTGAGGTCACCGTTAAGGAAAGCGTCTACAGCTTCTTCGAAGGCTTGGCCGGGAAGCAGGTCCGGCTGCGCGTAGGCCCCAATCCGGACGGAACCGGCGCGCGCGATGCCACCGTCGTCCCCATCCCCTCCGAGGCGCGCCTCCGCAATCTGGCCTGGATCGAGGGCAACCGCCGCAAGGTAGACCAAGCCACCAATGGCCGCGTCGCCTACGTCTACATGCCGGATACGTCTTTCGGTGGCCTCACCAACTTCAACCGTTACTTCTACGCCCAAGTCGGCAAGGAAGCCGCGCTCATCGACGAACGCTATAACGGCGGCGGCGCCTTGGCTACCGACATTGTCGAGGTGCTTACCCGCCAGCCCATGAGCCGCGTCGCCACACGTGATGGAGAAGATGAACTTCAACCGCAAGGTGCGATCTACGGTCCCAAAGTGATGATCATCAATGAGTTCGCTGGCTCCGGCGGCGACGCCATGCCCTGGTATTTCCGTCGCGCCGGAGCCGGCAAACTAGTCGGCAAGCGCACCTGGGGCGGCCTTGTCGGCCGCGCCGGTACCCCTCAACTGATGGACGGTGGCTTTGTTTCGTCGCCCAGTTCCGGCGTCTGGGATCCGGCGACCTCGAAGTGGATCGCCGAAAACGTCGGCATCGAGCCCGATGTCGAAGTTGAAAACGACCCCGAACTCTGGCGTCAAGGCCGGGATCCTCAACTCGAAAAAGCCATCGAACTGCTGCTGGCCGACCTCGCTAAGAAACCCCAGCTCAACCCCAAGCGTCCCCTTTACCCCAACTACCAACTTCCCGGCGGCCCGCCCACTCCGGCCACCGCGAATTCCACCCGGAAGTGAGCCGACTGCCTATGGCACCAGGAAACGGTCAGTGTAAGTAGCCGAGAGGTCGATCGGTGCATCGCCTAGCTTGGGCAGCGAAATGCGCAGCACGCGCTCCACGGCCTGTGCGCCTGCCACGGGCATCGGGCCACCTCTGGCAAAGATCGGTAACGATGCCGTCAAAGCGGCTTCGTAGAGCGCAGCGTCCGAGCCGCGATACTCGGCGGGCATGCGCGCGGCGATGGCTTTCGAGTCGTGCTCTTCAATCCAAGTCAGAGTGCGGGTCATGGCCCGCACCAAGCGGCGGGCGGTGTCGCCGTTTTGC
>JAYVUQ010000814.1:0-7611 GCA_043787785.1 Bryobacteraceae bacterium | reverse complement strand
GAATCGTTTTCAGATCACCGCCGGCGAGCGGATCGACGCGGCGTTGGCTTTGGGAGCTTAGTCGTAAACCGCCCTTCGCCCTTCTGGATGGTGGATGAGGCAGGACGTCGGCCTCGGAACCCTTTAATGAAGGGGCGCAGGACGGAGCCGAAGTCAGTTGTCGGCGATGTCGGTTACTCAAACGGAACGGCGTTTACACAAACCTATTGACAAGCCCGCTTTCGTAGAAAACTACCGCGTTAGCTCAAAAAGGAGCGGGGCAAAGCGGCGGGCGTGGTATTTCAGATTCACCGTGAGGGGACCCACCGGAACGCCGGAGGGGATGCGGAAATTTACCTCATGCCGGGGCGGCATGGGGTCTGTGCAGAAGACATCCTTGTCAGGCTGAAGATCGCCATTGATCCAGATCTCCAGTTGTTGAGGATCGGCGCATTCCTCCAGAAAGAGCTTGATGGAGCCAGACACAATGCGCCGGCCGGAGAGCAGGTCGACGCCGTCGGAGGCTTCGAGGATCCGCGGCACTGGCGGCGGCGTGGGGACAATCCGCAAGCGCGACTCGGCCACTGGCTGGCCCTTCCAAAACAAAGCCACCCGATTGAGGCCGGTAGATAGGCCCGGCGGCAGGATGGCGTTCAACTGCCGCAAGCCGTCGGCCTCCGGGCGGCCGAGATAGGTGAGGTTGGCGCTGAGCCCAGCGACGCGAAGGTCAAGCGACAGCAAGTCGGCAAGCGGCGGCAAGCCCTCAATCCAGGCCGAGATCGATGCCCAACGGCCGCGGGCCGGCGCCACCGGTTCTGAGGAATCGGCATTGGTGATGCGGCGGACGCGCACCGTCCCTAAAGGCGCTTGCATCGAGTCGCACGGCTTGTGCCAGGTAGTCCACATATACTGGGTGTGCTGACCTTCCAGCGCCAGCAGCAGCAAGCCATTCTGGCGGCAAAAATCGCGGATCTCGTCGGGCGTGATGCGCACGCCGCTCCACGTATCGTAGACGCGCGCCTCGGGCGGCAAGCCATTCAACTGTGCCCGCACCAGGCCATTCGGCTTCAGCACACGCACGGCTTCCTTCAGGTAGTTCATCACCACCTCGCGCGACGGAATGTGCTGAAAGACGGCGAAGGAGTAAACGTAATCGAAACTCGCGTCGGCGAACTGCGACAAATCGGAGCCGGTGCCGGCGTGGGCGTGCGCATGGCGAATGTCGCCTAGCCGTTCGCGAGCGCGGGTAATCATGGCATCGGAGACATCGATTCCGTGAATCTCGCCAAAGTGCTTCGCCATGGGCCGCATCAAGCGACCGGGGCCACAGCCAATCTCGAGCGCGCGCCGGGACCGGGGATGGGCCGACGGCACACGCTTCAACTCCCATTCAAGCCCCGCCACAACTTCGATGCCGGTATCGTCAAACTCGCCATCGGCCTGGCCGCGGCGACCGAAGGCAACATAGTAGTAAGCATCCTCGCCGGCACGGGCATTCCAATCCTCGCGCATGCGCTGTTCGACTAGTGAGAGGTCAGCCACGTGTCCCTTCAGGGTAGCTCACCCTAGCTCGAGCGACGCGATATGATAAGGGCGTCCTGTATGAAGGAGGCCTTGTGTTTCGTATCTTTTTACTTGCCGCCGTTGGGTCGGCCCTGTTGGCTCAGCCGGTAAAGGTTGAGCTTTTTGAAAAGCTAAAAGCTCCCCAACTGCTTGCCCCTCCCGCAGACGCTGTTCCTACCGAGACCTATCAGGAGCCGGCCTTTGCGTTCGTCCGGACGCCAGTGAAATTTTCGGGCAATGCGCTGCCTATGGACCGTTCGATCCCCTTCGGTCTGCGCGCCTCCTACGAGAGGGTGCTCCCGGCCGGCGAATACCGTTTCCGCCTCCGGGCACGTGGCGCGGCGCGCCTGGAGATCGATGGCCAAGTGGTATCCGAAACTAAGCCGCAGCCGCCCAACAAGACAGGTGACGACCCTGTGCCCCCTCCCCCGGTGCGTGAGGATTCGGCCTTGCGCCCCGCGCAGCATCCGCACCAGGATGTCCTCTACCGGGTGAAGCTGGCCGCCGGCACGCACCGCTTTGTGCTCACCGCCGTCATTGGTGGCGCTGGCCTTTATCCCACGCCGGGTGAACTCGCCGTTAGCTTTGCGCCCGTTGGACAGTTAGAGCGGTTGCTGGGCCCGGCCACCGCGCCTTACCTCACCGATGAAGCCTGGGAACGTTATGTGGCGGCCGTGAACCAGCGCCACGAAGCGGCCGACATCGTGCGCCGCCGCTTGGCCAGCGTCGCGGTGGCAGCCGAGTGGAAAGCCCGTCACGACAAGATCCGGGAGGACTTTGCGAAGATCCCTGGCCCTGCCTTGCCGGTGCTCAAAGCCGCCACGCCCGTCCAAAACGACATCGACCGTTTCATCGGCGCCAAACTGGAAGCTGAAGCCGTCTCCCCCACCGCCCCTACCGCGGACCTTGAGTTTCTGCGACGCCTCTCGCTGGACGCAACGGGCGTCATCCCCACGCCGGCTGAGATTCGCAGCTACCTGACCGAGGCACCCAAAGTCCGCCGCGCCAAAGCCATTGAACGAGTCTTGGCTTCGTCCGGTTGGGCCGACCATTGGGTGGCCTATTGGCAGGATGTACTCGCGGAAAATCCCGGCATCCTGAAGCCGGACCTCAACAACACAGGCCCCTTCCGCTGGTGGATCCATCAGTCGTTTGCCGATGGCATTCCCTTCGATCGCTTTGTGGCGGAGTTACTCAGCATGGAAGGCAGCGCCTATCAGGGCGGGCCATCCGGCTTTGCGCAAGCCACCCTGAACGATGCGCCCATGGCCGCCAAGGCCGAGATTGTTGCCCAGGCCTTTCTGGGCCAACGCATGGGCTGCGCGCGCTGCCACGACGCGCCGTTTCATCCCTTCAAACAGAAAGACCTCTTCAGCCTGGCCGCCATGATGCAGGGCAAGGACCTCACCCTGCCCAAGACGTCCACCGTGCCCATGATCGAAGGCGGGCGCAAGCCGAACGTCGTCGTGGCGCTGAAGCCCGGCGAAGCCATTGGGCCCGAGTGGCCCTTCGCCACTTTGGTGGATCACGCCCAGACCGGCCAGTTGCCAAACCAGGCGAAAGTGCCTTCGCGCAACGACGTGGCCGCCCTGATCATTTCTCCTGAGAATTCGCGCTTTCCGCAGGTAATCGTCAACCGTATCTGGAAGCGCTACCTGGGGCTGGGCATTGTGGAGCCGGCCGATGATTGGTCACGCGGCAAGCCTTCGCATCCTGAGTTACTCGCGTATCTTTCGCGCGAGTTTGTGATGAGCGGTTACGACACCAAACACGTGGCGCGGCTGATCTTTTCTTCGCACGCCTACCAGCGCCGGCCGGTCGCTGACGCCGCCATTGCCACGGGCGCTCAAGGCCGGTTATTCTCAGGCCCGATTCGTCGCAACATGACGGCGGAGCAGTTGGTGGATTCGCTGCATCTGAGCACCGGCCGGGCTTACGAATGCGAAGAGATGAATCTGAATCCGCTGGGGGATCGTGCTCCCAATCAGTTCCTCAGTCTGGGTAAGCCGGAACGCGCCTGGCAGATGACGGCGCTTTCGAACGAACGCGACCGCCCCGCGTTGGCCTTGCCGATTGCGCAATCGATTGTCGATGTGATGTCTGCATACGGTTGGCGGCAATCGCGGCAGAATGCAGCCACGTCGCGCGACGATGCTCCATCGCCCATGCAAACTTTGATTCTGGCCAATGGCATCCTGGGCACGCGCATGGTGCGCCTGTCCGACGATAGCGAACTGACTGAACTCGCACTGTCTGATCAGCCGCTGGCAAAGATGGTGAACGAGATGTTCATGCGGCTGCTATCGCGCCCCGCCCAAGCCGACGAGTTACGCGTGATGGCGAATTTACTCGGTGACCTTTATACGCAACGCAAGGTGAAGGGCGCGCAAAAGATGGATGCCCGCATGAGCAGCGACAATCGCGTCAGTTGGTCGAACCACTTGAGCGCCGAGGCCACCGTGATTCGCATGGAAGAAGAACGCGCCTTGCGCCTGGGCGCCAAGCCCACCGCCCGCCTGGAGCCGCGCTTCCGCGAGCGCCTGGAAGATGCACTGTGGGCGATGGTGAATTCGCCTGAATTTGTGATGGTGCCGTAACCCATGAAGCTTACTCGTCGTGACTTACTCGCAACCGCCGCCCTAAGCCCAGCATTTGCCGCCACTAAGTTCCCCAAAGGCAAAGCCGATGCCTGCATCCTACTTTGGCTGGGCGGTGGCGCGGCGCATATCGATACCTTTGACCCCAAGCGCAAAGGCGATGGCAAGAAAGTTGCTGGCTCTTACTACAACGCCATCGACACGGCCGTCAAAGACGTCCAAGTTTGCGAGCACCTGAAGCACACGGCCCCGCTGCTGGACCGTTGCGCGCTGATCCGCACCCTGGGCCACGACATCGTTAGCGAACACGGCGCCGCTTCGAACCTGGTACACACCGGCCGCATGCCCAGCGGCACGATTCAATATCCGTCCATCGGCTCGGTCGTCTCGAAGGAACTAGGCACCAAGGATGCGGCGGTGCCCTCCTACGTGGTGATGGGCTATCCCAATATCACGCGCGACCCAGGCTTTTTGGGTGCCAAGTACGGCTACGTCTACCTCACCCAAACCGAGACCGGCCCGAACGGCTTCGTGCGGCCGCCCGATGTCGACAATCCCCGGCAGGACCGGCGTGAGACCCTGCTTTCCCAGATGAGCCAGAACTTTGAGAATCGTCACCCCGATGACCAAATCGTCCGTGCGCAAGCGGCCATCAGCGGGCAGGGCTTCAAAATGGCCGGGCCCAAGTTTATGAACGTCTTTGACCTAGCTAAGGAATCGAAGACGGTGCGCGAATCCTACGGTGGCGAATTCGGCCAGCGTTGTTTGTTGGCCCGGCGCTTGGTGCAATCGGGCGTGCGCTTTGTAGAAGTGTCTTTCAATTTGAACTTCCTGAATGGCTCCGGCTGGGATACGCACAACGATGGTCAGGTAAAGCAGCACTTACTCATTCAAGATCTTGACCAAGCCTTCGCGATGTTACTCACGGATCTCGAAAAGAGTAAGTTACTCGATACGACGCTGGTGGTGATCGCCACCGAATTTGGGCGGCCCCCGGAGTTCGATTCCGGTGGCGGCCGTGGCCACCACTCGAAGGTCTTTAGCGCCGTCCTGGCCGGAGGCGGGCTCAAGACCGCCCAAGCCATTGGCGTCTCCGATGAACTCGGCGTCAACCCGGTGGGTAAATCAGTCAGCGTGCCCGATTTTCATGCCACCATTCACTGCGCGCTGGGGATCAATCCGGCGAAGAGCTTGTTCGCGGGCGACCGTCCGGTGCCAATCACCGATCAGGGCGCGCCTTTATTGGAACTTTTCAGTTAACCTTATGAAAACCACCCTATTCCTGCTACTTACCAGCCTGGCCCTGCCCGCCGCAGATACGGCTAAAGATCAAGTGAGCGCCGCCATGGAATCCTTCCGGCAAGCCATGCTCCATCGCGATCGGGCCGCCTTGAACCGCCTCACCAGCGACGACCTCGCTTACACGCACTCCGCCGGCAAGTTGGAATCGAAAGCCGAGTTCGTGGAAGCGATCTCTTCGGGTAAGTCGATCACGACGAAGCTCGAGTTTACTAGCCCGACGATCCGCATCTACGGTGATACGGCCCTGTACCATTCCCGCGTCGACCTGTGGCACAGCGCCACTGACGTGGTTCCGATGGACGTGCTGCATGTGTGGGTGAAGTCACCCGGCGGTTGGCGGATGGTGGCGCGGCAGGCGACTCGTTTAGCGAAGTAGAAATTCGACCGGCGAGTTAGAACTGTAGCCGCGCCCCCACTTGACCGGTGCGGCCGCCGCCGAAGTCGACTCCGCGGGAGCTGCGGATGACGCCGAAAGCATTGTCATTGAGGTTGGTGACGGGGTCACCGAGGTTATTCCAGTTGGGCACGTTGGTGAAGCTGCCTTCCACCCGGAAGGAGACCTTCTCCGTAAGCTTTACTTGCTTCATCAGACCCATGTTCCAACCGAAGGTGCCGGGGCCATTAACGATGCCGACCCCCGAGTTGCCAAAGCGGCCAATGGGGGCGACGTCACGGCCAGGAACAACCCCGACGAGGCAATCGAATTGATTGCTGGCGCCCGAGGTGCGGCCAGGGCAGAAGAAATCAGCCCGGTTGAGCCAACCGGCGGCGGTGGGGTTGCTAAGGCTGCCGTTGGCGGCGCCGACACGGTCAGGACGTTGGGCGCCACGGCTGGTGGCGAGGGTGCCGGAGGGGTCGCCGACGCTTACCGTGGGCGTAAGGAACGGCCCGGTTTGCAGGGTGATGATGGACGACAACTGCCAGCCGCCCAGCACGCTATCGAGCATGCGGTTGGAGCCGTTCATAAAGGCGCGCCCTTTGCCGAAGGGCAATTCATACACCAGGTTCAACAACCCGCGATGACGGCGAAAGGCATAGATATCGCCGCGGTCTCCGGCTCGGTTATACGAGTTGGTGACACGGCCGCCACCGGTCTCGCCCGAGTAACCGCTGGGGGCGGGACCGCCATTGTCGCCTAAAGCCTTCGCCATGGTGTAGGCGGCCGTAAAGGACAAGCCCTTCGAGAAGCGGCGGTTTAATTCGGCTTGTAGGGAGTGGTAGTTGGTGTTGGCGCCGGCGTCGCGGCTGAAGATAAGGCCCCAGTTGGGGAAAGGCCGGTCGGTGTTGGGGCGTTGAGAGAAGAAGCGCGTATCGGGCCGCATTTGGTTGAGGTCCGGTGCCCAGGGCATGTGCGCGCTTTTGTTGCCGATGTAGCTGAGGCGAAGGCCGGTATTGGAAGTCACTTGGCGATCGAGGCTGAATGACCATTGGGTCATTTGCGGCGGGTGGAAATCGATCTGGTTCGCGGTGCGGAATTCGAAGCTGCCCACCGAGCCCGAGCGAATGCCACTGCCGGGGGTGCGGGTGTCGGGCAACGTGAAAACCGGGCGGCCATCGGCGCCGACGTTGTTGAAGAAGCGGACGTCGCTTTGGACGGTGCCGGTGAGCGAGAAGAAGACGCTGCCCAGGGTGATCATGTTGTAAAGCCCGCCACTGGCGCGAAGCGTGGTCTTGTTGTCGAGACGGTACGCAAAGCCCAAGCGGGGCAGAAACTGGGTGTAGTAGTTCTGGCGCAAACCTTCTGGCAAGCCCGCTTCGGCGGCTGTGACGATCGGCGTGCAGGGAATACCCAGGATAGGTGCGCCGGGGCAACCGTTAAATGACGTGATGGCGCCGGGCGCAACCAGCGTGCGGGCCTTGGGGTCGCTCATGATGACGACGCGCCCGGTGCGGGGCACGGTACGGTCGAAGTTGGCGATGTTGAAGCCAGCGTCGTAGTAGCCGGGATGGAATTCCCAGCGCACGCCGTACTCCATCGTCAGGCGGTTGGTGATGCGCCAGCTATCTTGCGCATAAAACTTGTAGTGGGTGGCGCGGCCATCGTTGTCGGTGGAGAGGACGGCGATTTGGCTGGAGGCTGGCGCGCCCAGGAGGAAGTCGCCCCAGGAATTGCCGCTAAAGGTGCCGTTGAAGGAGAAGTCGCCGTAGTTGTTGCCGGTGGTGAAGCCGA
>JAYVUQ010000813.1:0-7168 GCA_043787785.1 Bryobacteraceae bacterium | reverse complement strand
GGTGTAGGGCGGCGCGAAGAGTTGGGGCACAACGGGGAACTGCGATTGCTGGGGCAGGATGGGGAAGGGGTCTTGCAGCGACGCGCCGATATTGGCCGTGCCTTGGAGATCCGTGCGGACGTAGCCCGGAAGCGACAGGGCCTCAAGAAGTCCGAGTTGGTTCGACAGACGGTCATAGTAGATGCCGTAGCCGCCACGCAGAACGATCTTGTCGGTGAGCTTGTAGGCGAGGCCCAGGCGCGGGGCGAAGTTCCGGTAAGGGGCCCCGTCGATCAGCGTGGGCGAGACACCGGGGACGTCGGCGAGGGGCCTCTTCGAAGCCGAGCTTTGCACGAAGCCCGCGGAGGTTGCGCCATTGGCCGGTGGGGGCTGGTAGCGGCGGGTGTCGAAGGAGCCGTTGCGGCCCAGTTTGTCAACGGCGTAACCGAGATAGTCCCAGCGGAGTCCGGCGTTGACGGTGAGCCGGGAGGAGAGCTTCCAGTCGTCTTGCACGAACCAGGCGAAGTCCGTGATGCGGTCCATGCGGTCGGTGACGCCGCTGGCAACACTCGAGGTGTTGATGTTGCTAAAGCCGGTGCCATTGCCACCCTGGGCCAGCGGCGTGCCAGGGAGGCCGGTGAGGAGGTCGCCGAAGCTTTGGAAAGTGAGTGTGCCGCGGAAGCGGTTGTTCGAATAGTAATCGTCGACGTAGCGGCGGATTTCGGTGCCGAAGCGCAGTTGATGCTTGCCGTGAATCCAGGAGAGCGTGTCGACGAAGTGGTAGGTATCCTGGTTGACACCCTGGTCGGCATTGACGCTGTAACCGAGGCTGAAGACGCCGGTGACGGTGATTTGGGGGATATCGGGGAAGTCCTTGGAGTTGAAGCGCTGCATACCGATTCCGCTCAAGGGGAGTTGATTCTCCTGGCGCACGGTACCTAGCAACCGCGAGAAGCCCATGCGCGCTTCGTTGACGATGTTGGGCGACAGGACGTGGGTGTCGGTGAGGCTCATGATGCGGCTCTTGAAGTCCTGCGTGGTGCCGAAGCCCGGAATGGTGGCGGCCGGGAGGGATTGAAAGGCGGGTTGTGCGGAGATGATGGACTTGAACATCAGCCGGTTCTTGGCCGAGAACTGATGGTCGCCGTTGGCGATGTATTGGCTCTCTTCGTAACGGGCCGGAATGGAAACCGCGTAGTTGACGCCGGCATTCGAGTTCTGCGGCGAGGGGATGACGAACTGGCCATTGGGCAGCTTCAGGTTTAAGAACGAGAAGGCGACCGGGTTGATGTTGGTGCCGTCGGCGGTGATGACCGGTCCGCCGCGGGAGCCGCGAGCGCCGGCAAAAGCGCGGCCGAGCGAGGCGCGCGAACGGTCAGTGGGGATCGCCGGCAGGGTGAGCGAACTCGACCCGGAAAGGCCATTGCGCTGGCGGGTGCCCTGGTAGGAGAAGAAGAAGAAGGTCTTGTGCTTGATGACGGGTCCGCCGATGTTGCCGCCGAACTGATTTTGCTTGAGCACCGGACGACCCTGCCCGGTGGAGTTGAAAAAAAAGCTGTTGGCGTTGAGCTGGTTGTTACGGAAGAACTCAAAGAGCGTACCGTGGAATTGGGGCGTGCCGGAGCGCGTTACCAGCACGACGGCCGCGCCACCGCTGCGGCCGTTCTGGGCGTCATAGAGGCCCGTCTGGACCTTGAACTCTTGAATCGCTTCGGGCGAAGGCGCCACCAGTCCGTTTGAAGCGAAGGCGTTTTCGTTTGAGGTATTGCTGTGAATGTTGACGGAGTCGACGCCGTCGATATAGACCGAATTCGACCCTAAGCGCGCGCCGCCCGAGGAGATATTCTGCGTACCGCGGCCCAGGGCGCCGGCGTCGTTCAAAGGGCCGGACGTGCCGGGCGAGAGCGCCAGCAATTGGTTGAAGTTGCGCGACGAGAGCGGCAGTTCCTTAACTGATGCTCCGTCGACCACGCGGCCCAGAGCGGACGATTCGGTTTGGAGCAGTGGGGCGGCGGAAGTGACCTCAATGCGTTCGGCCACGGTAGAGGGTTTCAGAACAATATCGATGGCGACGCGTTCGGTGACACGCAGCACCACCTGGGCCACGGCCGTCGAGAAGCTCGGCAGCGACACCTCCAGCTGATAGTTCCCAGGCGCCAGGAACGGGAAGACGTACTGGCCGGTGCCCGACGACACCGTCTCCCGCGATTCGGCCACGCCAGTGCTGCGAACGAGCACTTTGGCGTTTGGGATCGGCGCGCCGCTTTCATCTTTGACGGTACCGCCGATGGTGCCGCTGATCTGGGCGAGCAAGGCCCCGGACATCAGCAGAGCAAGGCTGATGAACTTCATGGTTGGAGGTACCTTTAGAGGAATTTGTGCATTCACGGCATGGTCAAGGTCGTTTTCGCTGGCGTCGGAGGCTTTGGGCGTTTGTGCGAGCGAATGACCGAGAAGCGTCAGCACCAACGCGGTCCTGCGGGGAATAAGACCCATGACTTCATGATAATCCGGTAACACGGATTGGTATCAGCATGGATTGGGTCGCGATAGGGAAGCGTCATCGCGGACCGCCCCCCCGCCCGGATCCGTGCGAGGGGAATCCGTACGAGCGGCACTACATCCGGGGCCCGTGACGCACAGGAATCAACCTCGGTGACACGGACAATTCCAAATCAGTTGCTAAAACTAGGACCACCCGGCGTTGGTGGTCGGTGGTTACACAGGGAGTTCAATCAGGTCTTGAATCAACGAATGAAGACCTGGCAGAACATCATCGGCTGGAATAGTAGGAGTACTGGTTGCAACTTGCGTCCGCGTGAACGGCAGCAAAGTGCAACATGGAGCGACGGAAGGTCGGCGCAGGTGTTGAACCCACATGGTCGGCTCAACGTGAGTATTGCGTTTGGAAGGACTGGGCTTTGACGAGACGTTCGATCCAATCACGCCGTTTAGAGCGCGGCGTAACGTGATAATTGCCACAAGTATTAGCGAAAGAATAAGGCAATCAAGATGATGATCGGGATGGGAATTCCCAGCATGTAAAGTAAGATGGATCTCATGATATTCTCCTTCAGTTAAATAAGCTGCACATGATCTCGTTGCTTTCCGCCGATTGTGGCGGCGTAGCTGGCGCAAAAAGCTCCAATTAGGAACGCGAGGAAAGTCCACAGAAGTAAGTGCGCGGTGGCTTTTCGAGCCGAATCGACCGCCTGACGGACAGCAGCAACCATGTCCGTCACCCGCTTCTCCGCCTCCGGCTGCGTGAGCCCTGTCCTGGTGGCTACCAATTGAGCCAGATATGTCTTGTCCGCCATGGGAATATCATTCTGCCGAAGGGCGTTCGCGATGATCAGTTCTACTTCCGCGGCCGGCGTTACGCTATTGGCTTCTTTAGGACGATCAGAACGGAAGAGTGTATCGATGAAATAGCCATGGGGAGTGTGCGGATAGGAAGCTACGGCTGCATTTCCGCCCATCTCGGCGGCACCTCCCACCATGGTGGTGGCCGCGGAAGCTAGAAAATATGCCGTGATCACCAAACCTACTGACCAAACCAGGAAGCCGTGCGCCGTGTCACGAAAGTGAACTTCGTCACTGTGAATGGTCGACCATTTGGTTCGCAGCCGACCGGCCAGATATCCGCCCACACTGGACGAGATGATTTGCATCAGGATCAACCAGGCAATAGCGGCGGTACCGACCGCTGACGCGGAGGCACCCATGTTAGCCCAGGGAGATACCGATGAAAGACCGAAACCGGCCCCTAACGAGAGCATGATCAGCGACAAAGAAGCCGCTACAAATGCGCCACCTATCACGGCGGGCCAGGATACGGCCGATGAATTGGCTTCGGTTCTCACCGAAGGCTCGGCTAGCACAGATAGCATGGAATTCTCTCTTTCAGCTTTTCGTTACTTGAGCGGTTCGCGGATGCCAAAACCACTGTAGTTACAAAGGGCACGTGAAGGGCCACTTATTTGAGGAAAGAACGGAGCGCCAGAATTGATTCGCTTAGCGCCCCGTGACTAGCCCAATAAATCTTTACTGCGCCGCAGCCATCTTCTTTCCGTGCTGCTTCATCAAACCCTCGCATATTTTTGTGAGCTTCTGGTCAGCCGCTTTTTCTTCGCTCTCCGTCTGCGATAGAAGTTTCGCTACTTCCGGATGACCTAGCTGAAGAGCCCAAGTACGCAGCGTGCCGTATCCGGATATTTCGTAATGCTCCACCTTCTGGGCTGCCGCGATTAGCGCGCAATCACGAATTTCCGCAGGCATCTTGGCTTCGATGGCTTCCGCCCCCTCCTTCACTAAGCCCAGCATGGCTTCGCAGGTTTTCGCCTTTGGCTCGTGACCGAGTAGCTTAAACACCGACTCCAGCCGCGCCACCTGGTCCTTCGTTTCATTCAAATGCCCCTCAAAGGCTGCTTTGAGCTCAGGGCTCTGGGCAGCCTTCGCCATTTTGGGCAAGGCTTTCGTCAGTTGCTTCTCCGCATGATAAAGGTCCTGCAGTTCCTCAAGCATCAAGTCTTCCATTGTGTTAATCGCCATATGATCTCCTCTGCTCCCCGATGCGGTGGAGCCGTAGTCCTGCAGAGCACCTTGAGCTCCAAACCACTAACGAATTACAAGGAAGGGCTTAGCTCGTCCAGCATTTCTTAGGGTTCGTACGTGGAGCAACAGCGCCAATTCCTTCCCGTCAGCATTGCAGCGCGCCCAACATCGGGAGCGCCATCATGGAGTCTCGTTCCGGCAACAGATTGATTACGAGGTGCAGTTAGGCTCGGCGGCCGCTTTCTGGAAATACCCAATGTCCAATGCGGAGATGCGGCCCCGACGGCAAAAAATGCAGCCCTCCGCGAGCAGAGCTGAAGGGCTCCAGCAACTTCTGCAATCACGAAATGGGGCCGTCGAATCAAGTTCGCCATACGGACATGTTGCATCCCTTTACTTGGCCTTGAAGCTGCAGCCAGGGTCAGGTTCCGCCAAAAAGGGGGTTACGGGACGCGGCATCGCGGGAAGTCGGGGCGAAACGAAAAAACGGCGCGCTGCGCCTTGAGTCGACCGTCGAAGCAGATCTCAATGCCCAACTAGAAACTTAGCTGAATCGACACGTATACTGGGTGTGAAGACTTGAAGTATGACACAGGAGAAATGGCATATGAAAATGGCGAGAGCGGCACTATTCCTCACAGTCGCGTCAGTGGCGGCTTGGGCCCAAGTGAATGTGGGCGAACAGCAGCCCGAAGCAACCCTGCCCTTTAAGATGACCACGGTGGCCAGCTTTGGACTGCCCTGGCGCATCGCCTTCCTCCCCGACGGCCGGATGCTGGTGACCGAAAAGATCGGGCCCATTTGGCTGGTATCCCCGCAGGGAGAAAAGATCGCGCCTTTGGCCAATACGCCCGCCGTTTATTGGCAGGGCCAGAACGGCATGCTGGGAGTTTTCGTTTCGCCGACATACGCCACGGACCAGAGTCTTTATCTCACCTATATCGAGCCCGGTGACTATGGTGGCGGCCAGGCGTTGGCCCGCGCCAAACTAGTCACCGCCGGCAATCGTCCCAGACTGGAAGCTTTCGAAGTGTTGTGGCGCCAGATGCCCAGGGGCAAGGGCGGGCAAGCGGGCGGGCAGGTGGTTTTCTCGCCCGACGGCCAGTATCTGTACATGACGGTGGGCGACCGCCAGCGCATGGTTCCGGCCCAGGATCCGAATCAGCCGGTAGGCAAGATTCTGCGCCTGACGCTGGATGGCAAACCCGCCCCCGGCAATCCCTATGCGGGCAAAACCGGTGCGGCCAGCATCGTGCTGATCGATCCGCCACGCGACACCGAGGCCGCCAAGACCGCGAAGGTCGTCAGCACCTATACCTTTCCCAGCCCCAACCTGACGCCAGCGGAAACGTGGGCTAGCGGCTTTCGCGCACCCTATGGCTTGGCGTTGTCACCCACCGGCGAATTGTGGGAAGTAGAACATGGCCCAAACGGCGGCGACGAATTGAATTTGATTGAGAAGGGCAAGAATTACGGCTGGCCCGCCGTCTCTTATGGCAAAAACTACAACGAGGTGCCCATCCCCAGCCACGACAGCCGGGCCGACTTCACCAAGCCAGTGCTCTATTGGGTGCCGGTGATCGCGCCGGGCAACCTGATGTTCTACCGCGGCACCAAGACCTTCCCGCAATGGGATGGCAGCGGCTTTATCAGTGGCTTGGCGACTATGTCGCTCAGTCGCGTCATCTTCGACGGTAAAGGCGGAGCCAAGATGGCCGAGCGCTGGAAGGTCGGCAAGCGCATCCGCGATGTGGAACAAGGCCCCGATGGTTCGCTCTGGATGCTGGAAGATGCCAATCCCGGGGCCCTGATCCATGTGACACCGAAGTGATTCCCTGATAGGGTTGCCACTTCCGCGTGCCAAGGAAGCTGCTCCTCGCCGGGCCACCCAAACCGAATACCCAATGGGCGAGCCAGCTTTGGTTTCGGAGGTAGCGCAGCAGGCCCAACCTCCCAGGAAAACCTCTACCTTGGCGGTCGGCACTGCCGCCCGGAGGGGTAGATAACAGTACGTGTCGGGCGAGACGAAAAGTGGCTACAAAGTTGCTCAGCCTTTGCGCATGGAACTAAATCATGTCGTTGGATCAAGCCAAGAAAATCACACCGCACTCGAATCAATCGGCTCAGGAGTGAAAAAAGTGGGGGAGAAATTGGCCGCGTCGATGGACCGGGGGTCAGAAAGCCTGCTATCCGGGGCCGAGGCGCTGGAAGGTCAAGCACTGTCCGCTGCCGTTAAGCTAAGCGACGGAGCCAAGAAACTCCGCGAGGCGACGAGCGGCGATGTTTTGCGCGATTGCACGATGCTGGTTTCGAAATATCCCTTTCACGCGATGATTGCAGGGACCGTGGCGGGTATGATGCTGGGCCGCTCCATCTGGAAAAGGCGGGCGGCGAACCAGTAAAAAACGGAAAGTATCCGTTCTAATCCGCCCGGCACTATCAACCCTTTGGCGAGGGGCCGACTTGATCCCGAAGCGATTTCGGGATTATCACTCGTCCGGCATTTTCGATGGTGGATTTTATACCATTAGACTACCATTTTCATTTTAATTGCCATGTACGATTTGCACTCCGACCGCTAAGTTGTCGAGAATGCGTTATCATAATTCACGGTGTCAGAGACTTTTCGATGATC
>JAYVUQ010000812.1:0-9286 GCA_043787785.1 Bryobacteraceae bacterium | reverse complement strand
GGCACGTCTGACAATGCCGCCCAATTCGCGCGCTACCTGCTGGAGATCGAGACGGGTATTCCGGTTTCGCTGGCCGCGCCGTCGATCAACACGCTTTACGGAGCGCAGGTGAATTTGGCGAATGCGCTGGTGGTGGCAATTTCGCAATCGGGCGAAAGTACGGACACGAACTTTGTGTTGGAACGCGCCAAGGAGCAGGGCGCGATGACGGTGGGGATTACGAACGAGGCGGGGAGCACGCTGGCGAAGTTGGCGGACCATGTGCTGCTGGTGCGGGCGGGGAAGGAGAGGTCAGTCGCGGCGACGAAGACTTACACGGGGCAACTGCTTTCCGTTTACCACTTGGCCTATGCGCTGGGCGCGCGGTTTACGCTCGAGCACCTGGAACGGATTCCGGACCTGGCGGCGGCGGCGATCACGCTGGAGCCGCAGGTGACGGAACTAGCTGCTCGGTATCGCTTTATGGAGCATGCGGTAGTGGTGGGGCGCGGCCTGAATTATTCAAACGCGTTTGAGCTGGCGCTAAAGCTGATGGAGACTTGCTATGTGGTGGCGGAGCGCTTCTCTTCGGCCGACCTGATGCACGGACCGATTGCGATGGTGGAAGCGGCGTTTCCGGTCTTTCTTTTCGCGCCGCCAGGCCCTACTTGGCCGGGGCTGAATACGATGCTGGAGAAGCTGGACTCGTTGTCGGCGGATGTACTGGTGATTACGGATCCTCGCAACAAGGAGGCGGCGGGCACACGCCGGCGCCTGGTGATCCCGATCAAACCGCCCGAGAGCAAAGGGCTCGACGACCTGTTCACGCCGATCCCGTACATTATTCCGGGGCAGATGCTGGCGGCGAAGTTGGCGGCGGAGAAAGGGCTGAATCCGGACGCGCCGCGGGCCTTGAGCAAGGTGACGCGAACTCTGTAGCGCGGGGCGATTTACCTTGCGCTCGATCCACTTCGCCCCAAGCTGAAGTTTCTTTCAGATTTCGGTGGAACAAAACTGGCTTCGTCTCGTCTACCAGTGAAATTGGCGAAGGAGCGCGAAGCAGAATGTCTAATGTAGCGGCCGCGAGGCAGATCTCGGTCCTGATTGCCGATGACGAAGCGATAGCCCGCGACCGGCTGCGGCGATTCGTCGAAGCGGAACCGGACTTACACTTGGCCGGCGAGTGCCGTTCCGGCGTGGAGGCGCGAGACCGCCTGGCCGCGGGTGACATTGACTTACTGTTCCTGGATGTCCGCATGCCCGAGTTGGATGGCTTCGAGTTGATCCAGGGTCTGCCGCCAGATCAACTGCCACTCTTTGTATTTGTGACGGCGCATGATGAGTATGCCGTAAAAGCCTTTGAACAAAGAGCGGTGGATTACTTACTGAAGCCATTTGATGGCGAACGCTTCCGGCAGTGCCTGGACCGGGTGAGAACGATGATGGAAGCGCGCGACGGGGCGCAGCGCCACGACGATATGAAGGCCCTGGCGGATGAGTTACGCAAGTTGAAGGCGAGCCCTTCGCGCTTTGCGGTGAAGACGGCCCATAAGCTGTTCTTTGCGCGGCTCGAAGATATTGACCTGATTCAGGCGGCGGATAACTACGTTTGCGTACACGTGAACAGCGAGCAGCACTTTGTGCGGGAAACTATGAATTCGATTGAGAGTAGGCTCGATCCGGATAAGTTCGTGCGTGTGCATCGCTCGAAGATCATCAACATCGATCGCATCAAGGAGTTGCATCCTTGGTTTCACGGCGATTACCAGGTGGTACTGAATAATGGAACGCAGCTTACGATGAGCCGGACTTACCGGGAGCGGCTGTTTGAGCGCATGAAGTTGTGACCCGGTAGGGACGGTTCGCCATTGGCATCGGCTCGCGATAAGCTGGAGCGATGGTCTTTCTGCCGATATTACTTCTTCTTCCCTTGCAGGCGCAGGAGATATCCGCGCTGCGGATCCGCGCGCATGTAAAGTTTCTCGCGTCTGACCTGCTGGAGGGGCGCGGCGTGGGCACGCGCGGGGGGCGGTTGGCCACGGAATATCTGGCGGCGGCATTTGCGGCGGCCGGGGCGCAACCGGCGGGCGATGTTGCTCAGGGCCGCCGCACTTACTCGCAGCAAGTGCCGCTGAGCGGGGTGACCACGTTGCCGACTTCGGCAATTTCCGCTGGCGCGACGAAATTGGCCTATCTCGCTGACTTCGTGGGCACTTCGCAACGCCAGCGTGCGGCCGAGGACTTAACGGCGGCGGCCGTTTTTGTCGGCCACGGCATCAACGCCCCGGAGTTTCAGTGGAACGACTATGCGGGCGCGGAGGTGAAGGGCAAGATCGTGGTGCTGTTCACCAATGAGCCACCGTCGACGGACGAACGCTTCTTTGGGGGCCACGCGCTGACTTACTACGGACGGTGGGCCTACAAATTTGAGGAGGCCGCGCGGCAGGGGGCCTTGGCCTGCTTGATTGTCCATACGGACTCCACCGCCGGCTACGCCTGGGAAGTGGTACGAAACTCCTGGGGCAAGGAGGATACCCAGATTCCGGTGACACCGAACGCACCGGCCTTGGCGTTTGCGGGATGGATGACGTCGGCAGCGGCGACGCGGCTGTTGGGCCAGGACCTGGCGCCCTTACTGGCGGCCGCGGACCAGAGAGGCTTTCGGGCGAGGCCGCTCGAGGATGAGATCCATATTTCGGCGCAGGCTGAGCTACGGGAGGTGCGAAGCGAGAATGTCGCGGCCATGGTGGAGGGAACAGACTTGAAGCAAGAAGTAGTCGTTTTCTCTGCCCATTGGGATCACCTGGGGATGAACGCCAAAGCGAATGGAGATGGGATTTACAATGGCGCGGTGGATAACGGAACGGGTTTGGGCGTGTTACTGGAGTTAGCGCGGGCCTGGACGGCATTGCCGCAGAAGCCCCGGCGGACAGCGTTGTTTCTGGCGGTGACGGCGGAAGAAGGGGGTTTGCGTGGCAGCGAGTATTATGGCGGCCATCCGTTGTTTCCTCTGGGCAAGACGCAGTTGAATCTGAATTTTGACGCGATTCCGCCTTATGGGAGGCCGCGTGATTTGGTGGTGACTGGGGCGGAAAGAACAACGGCGTGGCCTTTGGTGCAGGAGGTGGCGCGGCGGTATAACTTTGAGCTAAGCCCGGACCCGCATCCGGAACAAGGCTATTACTATCGCAGCGATCATTTTTCGTTCGCGCGGACGGGCATTCCGGCTTTTTCGATCAACTTGGGCACTGATTATCAGGGACTGAACGCAACGCGGGCCACTGCCATGCGGCAGGAATATAGTAAGCATTATCATCAGCCGTCCGATGAATTTCGCGAGGACTGGGACTGGAGTGGCGTGGAAGAAGTAGCCCGGATTGGACTTACTTTAGGCATCAACGCGGCGAACAATCCGGCGCTATTTACTTGGCGGCCGAACGATGAATTTCTGCGGGCGCGGCAAGCGAGCTTGGGCAAATAAGCGGGGGTTAGTGGGCGAGGGCTTCTTTGCCGGCGGCGAGGACCTCGAGAATGCGTTCGACGTCGTAAACGGCGCCGCCCCAACTGCCGCCGCTGACGTCTTGCAGGGCGGCCCAGAGGCGGGTGTCGTCGGGCAGGAGGGGGTCCGGCTGTAAGTCGGCGCGCGGGGAGCGGGAGGCGAGTAACTGGTCACCGCCGGCGATGGTGCCATCCGTGCCGAGTAAGTTCACGGTGGCGGTCATGTGGCGTTGATCGACGACGATCTCAATCTGGTCATCGTTGAGTAACTTACCGATGGGTCCGCCAGCCAAGGCTTCGGGAGTGACATGGCCAATACAGGCACCGGTGGAAACACCACTGAAGCGGGCATCGGTGATGACGGCGACGTGTTTTCCGAAGGGCAGCATTTTCAGAGCGGAAGTAACTTGATACGTCTCTTCCATGCCGGAGCCTAAGGGGCCGCGAGCACAGAGGACGATAATATCGCCGGCTTTGATGCCGCCGGTCTTGATGGCTTTGATGACGGCGGGCTCGGTGGTGAAAACGCGGGCGGGGCCGACCTTGCGATAAATTTGATTTTCGCCGACGACGCTGGGATCAATCGCGGTGCTCTTAATGACACTGCCGCCGGGGGCGAGGTTGCCTTGTGGGAAGCAGACGGTGGAGGTGAGCCCGCGTTGAGAAGCCGAATCGGGCGACATAATGACGTCATCAGGATCGACGCGGTCGCGTTGACGGAGAACGTCGCGCAACTTAGTGCGGCGTTCGCTGGTTTCCCACCAATCGAGCATCTCGCCCAAGGTGCGGCCGGTGGCGGTGAGGACGCCGGTTTCTAGCAAACCCGCGCGGCGCAGGTGCAACATGACTTCGGGGACGCCGCCGGCCAGAAACACCTGCACCGTCGGATGATGCTTGGGGCCATTGGGCAGAGCGTCGACTAAGCGGGGCACTTTTTGATTAACATGGGCCCAATCTTCCACGGTGGGCCGACGAAGGCCAGCATGATAGGCGACCGCGCCCAGATGCATGATGAGGTTGGTGGAGCCGCCGAAGGCCGCGTGGACGACCAGGGCGTTGCGAATGGCGGCGTCGGTAACGAGGTCCTTGGTGGTGATGCCACGTTGAATCATTTGCAAGACGGCGCGTGCGGAGCGACGAGCCATATCGAGCCAGATGGGGTGGCCCGAGGGTGCCAGCGCCGAGTGCGTAAGCGACATGCCGAGGGCCTCGCCGATGACTTGCGCGGTGCCGGCGGTGCCCAGGAACTGGCAGCCGCCGCCGGGCGAGGCACAAGCGCGGCAGCCCATGTCAGCAGCTTCCTGGAGGGTGATGATGTTGTGCGAGAAGCGGGCGCCGATGGTTTGCACTTTGGCGGCGTCCTCGCCATCTTCGGCCACCAGGGTGACTCCGCCGGGCACCAGCACGGTGGCCAGATCGTGCATGGCGGCCAAGGCCATCATCATGGCGGGCAGGCCTTTGTCGCAGGTGGCCACGCCGATTACACCCTTCCGGGTGGGCAAGGAACGAATCAAGCGGCGAAAGACCATGGAGGCGTCGTTGCGGTAGGGCAGCGAATCGAACATGCCGACCGTACCTTGGGTGCGGCCATCGCAAGGGTCGGTACAGGCGCCGGCAAAGGGGACGGCGTCGAGCGACTTCAACTCGTGCGCAGCCGCCTCCATCAGCAAGCCAACTTCCCAGTGGCCGGTGTGATACCCGAGGGCGATGGCCTCACCGTTCGCCGCGCGCAGACCGCCGTGAGTGGAGAGCAGAAGCACTTCGGGCCCGCCCAGTTTGGCAGGATTCCAGCCCATACCGGCATTTTGTGTCCACCCGAATAAGTCGCCGGAGGGGCGTTCGAGCAGCATTTCGGCGGTAAGGGGTAAGGAACCGGCAGGGCCGGGCACTTTACTGCGGACGTCGAAGAGGTCGGCGGCCCCGGAGTCGATGACGGATTCAGGAGGGACGGTTTCGTAGAGTCTAGGCATTAACTCAATATTGTATCGGGAGTTACTTGGCCGTCGAGGGGATGCGCGGCTTGCGGTAGTCGAAAGACTTCCAGTCCTTAGCCGCACGGCCGTTGAGATCCCACAAGGGAAGGCCTTTGCGCAGAGTGATTTCGGCGGTGAGTCGCTGGGTGCCTTCGCGGCGGGCACCGGCGGAATCGAGAAAGCCAAATTGACCTTGCTCGAGCCGCAGCACGGCCACATCAGCTTCAGCGCCCACGCTGAGGTTACCTAACTCTGGCCGATTGATTTCGACGGCGGGGTTCCAGGTAGAGGCGCGGATAACTTTTTCGAGCGGCATGCCGAGGCTTAGCATTTTGGACATCAGGTTTGGCATGTCCTTGAAGCCCGAGTTCATACTGCCCACGTGTAAGTCAGACGAAATGGAATCCGGGTAGAACCCGCCTTGAATCGCAGGCACGGCGACGTTCCAGAAGAAACTACCGCCGCCGTGACCGACGTCAAAGTAAATGCCTTTTTCACGGCCTTGACGCAGGGCGGGGTTCACCTTGCCGTCAACTACCTCGGCGCGCAGACCAGCGTAACAGTGGGTGTAGATATCGCCTTTGCGCAGTTTGTCGCCCATGAGGATTTCGAGGTTGCGTGGCGCCTTCAGTACGCCAAAATCGACCATGACGGGCAGGTTCGCCATGCGGCCAGCCTTGGTGGCACCGTCGACGGCAGGCCAGCCCTCGCCAGCGTAGTGCGCAGTCTTGAAGCCGATGATGACGTCCTGATGAGCGCGAGCCATTTTGGCGGTCTCTTCCGGATCCATGTTAGTGGGATCACTTTCGCCGGCCGGGCTCATGCCGTTGCCGACGATGTTGAGGAAGGCCAGGACGCGGGTCTTGGCCCGGTCAATAATACGTTGCCGGAAGTCGGGAAAATTGCGCCAGCCGGAGGTGCCCGCGTCGACCATGGTGGTAACGCCGGAGCGGAACGAGAAAGGATCCGGATAGACGCTGAGATCGCCGGTATAAGTGCGCGCGAGGCCAGTGCCGGCGTAGACATGGACATGGATATCGATGAGGCCGGGGGTGACGTAGAGGCCACGCACGTCGGCCACGGCCCTGGCTTCTTCGGGACGGATGCCCGCGGCCACGCGGGCGATCTTACCGGCGGTGATGGCCACGTCGAGCGGGGCGTTCAGATTGTTTTTCGGGTCAATGACGTGGCCGCCCTTGAGCAACAGGTCATAAGTTTGGGCGGAGAGCAGATGTCCGCAGGTGAGCGACAGGAAGACAAGCCTATACATCGTGCCCTGATTATTTCACGAACTTAGCGTTGGCCGATGCCACCGGCCAAGGAGCGGAGCACGGTGATCATGGCCGGGCCCAGGGTGATGGCGAAGAGCACGGGGAGAATGAAGATGATGATGGGGAAGAGCATCTTAATGCCGGCCTTGGCGATGGCGGCTTCGGCGCGGAGGCGGCGGCGCATGCGGAGGGCATCGGCATAGACTTTGAGGGCGTGTGAAAGCGAAGTGCCGAAGCGTTCGCTTTGGATGATCATGGCGGCGAGGCTTTTGATGTCGTCAATGCCGGTGCGGCGGACTAACTGGTTGAAGGATTTAGCGCGGTCCTGCCCGGCCTTCACCTGCATGACGACGGTGTAGAATTCGTTGGCGAGTTCGGGATAGATGAACTGCATTTCTTCGCTGACGCGGACCATGGCCTGGTCGAGCGCGAGGCCGGTTCCGAGGACAATACCGAGTAAGTCGACGGTATCGGGGAGCGCCTCTTGTAACTTTGCTTTGTAGCGTTTCGATAGACGGCCGAGTACTTGTTTGGGTACGAGCCAGCCAATGATAAAGGCGGCGATAAGGCCACCGAAGGCGTTGGAAATTGGGTTATCGCGCTGGAAAAAGAGCATGCCGCCGACGCAGACGATGAAGAACAAACTATGGCCGAAAATGTAATAAGCGGCGGATTCGGGCTTTCTGAGTCCGGCGGCCCGGAGATCGCGTTCTACTTCGCGGATCCATTCTTCGCCGCCGAAGCGGGAGACAATGTAGAGCAATTGATTCCAGAAGCCGCCGCCGCTCGTGCGACGCCGTGGGCCGCCGGTTTCGACGGGTCCGGCGACGGTAAAGGCTCGTAACTGGGTCATACGTTCGTCGAGCGGATCTTCCTGGACAGTGAATAACTGGATGGCGGACCAGACGATGGCCGAAGCCGCCGCGCCAAAGGCCAGGAAGAAAAGAAGTGAAGTCAGCATGGCGTTAGAACTTGGGGCTCGCAATCTTGCGGATAACCAGGATGCCGATTAATTCCGAGATGATGGCGTAAGTGAGAATCATGTTGCCGGTTTCGTCTTCGATTAACAAGGCCACATACTCGGGCTTCTGGAACCAATAGATAATGAAGATCACCAGCGGAATGGAGCAAACTAAGGCGGCTGAAAAGCGTTGCGAGGCGGTGCCAGCGCGGAGCTTTTCGGCCAAGTTGAGCCGTTCGCGAATGAGCATCGCCAAGTTCTCGAGCATGTCCACCATGTTGGCGCCGGTTTGGCGTTGCAGGATCAGGCCGGTGATAAAAAACTTCAAGTCGATGAGCGGAATTCGATCGCCCAAGTGGTGGAGGGCCTCTTCGGTAGGTGCGCCGAGAGCTAACTCTTCCATCACCTTCTTGAACTCCATCTGGACGGGGTCGGAACTTTCGCTGGCGATGGTTTCGAGACCACCTTGGATGTTGTGACCGGCTTTCATGGAACGATTGAAGAGGTCAATCGTTTCGGGCAGCATGTGTTCAAATTTACCCATGCGGGACGATTTCTTCCACAGGATGTACATGGTGGGAATGGCGGCAAGAACCGAGGCGAAGGCGAGCTTGATGGGCCAATAGCCAATAAATAAACCAGTGGCGGCAAAAACGACAATGAAGAGAATAATGGAGACGGTGAAGACATCGGTGGCCCGGTATTTGAGATTGGCCTGCTCAATGATTTGCTGGAGGCGTTTGAGTGGCTTCACCCAATCGAGAAACGTGGCGAAGAAAGAAAAAGTGCCGGTGCTCTCGCGCCGCAGTAGGTCACCACCGGTGCGTTGGCGTTGGACGGCGGCGCGCGCGCGCAGCTCGCGCATGCGGGCATCGAGCCTCGCTTCTTCCTCACGCTGGGGAATGCGCCAGATATAGTGGACCGCGACCCAGGTGGCGACGGAGAAGAGGACGAGACAGAGAAAGAAGGTTCCGAGCATTTTAACGCTCCTTTACCTCGTGAACTTCGCTAAAGATCGAGCGGGGCAACTGCACACCGTAAGCCTTGAGGCGACCGAGCACCTCAGGAATGTGACCGGTAGCGCGGAAGGTACCCAGGGCTTTGCCGGTTTTGCCAACGCCAGAGCGGTCAAAGACGAAGACATCTTCCATCTTGACCTGATCTTCGTCCACGCCAGTAACCTCGCCAATCGATAGAATTTTTCGGCTGCCGTCAGTAAGTCGAGCGACCTGAATTACGATTTGGACGGCCGAAGCCAACATTTGACGGATCACGCGATCGGGGATAGCGGAGGAGGCCATCATGACCATAGTTTCGAGGCGCGAGAACGCGTCGCGGGCGGTGTTGGCGTGGCAGGTGGTCATGGAGCCGTCATGACCGGTGTTCATGGCCTGCATCATGTCCATGGCTTCGGCACCGCGGCACTCGCCGATGACAATCCGGTCGGGGCGCATGCGGAGCGCGTTGATGACTAAGTCACGCTGCGATACCTCGCCGGCCCCTTCTACGTTCATGGGCCTGGTTTCCAGGCGTACTAAGTGAGACTGCTGGAGCTGTAACTCGGCTGTATCTTCGATGGTGACGACGCGCTCTTCCTCAGGCAC
>JAYVUQ010000811.1:0-3063 GCA_043787785.1 Bryobacteraceae bacterium | reverse complement strand
AACCTGGCACCAAGCTGGTGAACTTCGGCACGGGCGCACCCGCCCCGCCCAAAGGCAGCATCCTCGTTAATCCGCGCGACGGCGTCCTGCTGATGGCTTCGAACCTGCCCGTCCTGCCCGCCGGACGCACCTATCAAATGTGGCTGATCCCCAAAGGCGGCGCGCCCCAACCCGCCGGGCTCTTCCTCGCCCTCTCGAACGGCACGGCTCTTCACGCCCGCCCCGGTGCCGTGGCCGCCGATACGGCCGCCATCGCCATCAGCGTGGAGCCCGAATCCGGCTCTCCCGCGCCAACTACCACGCCCATCCTCATCGCCCCGGTGGCGGGAATTTAGTGGCAAGGCTGTAGCTTTGTTTCTGCCCGTGCCCGAAGTTTTACGATCATTGGTCCCGCACCTGCGATGCCTACGACAATCCTATGGTCGTCATGGCCACCCATGCCCTCGCCCAAAGCTGCGAAACCGGCATGACATCAGAGTACGTCAAGAAACCGCGATTGGTTAGGTCTCGCGGTCGAGACAATATTGTCATCCCCCGTGCATGGTTTTCGACGAGTTGATTTCGGGGCGTAGCGCGCGAGGGTCACAGGAAGTCGCGCACTGTTCCGCAACGTGAGACGGAGCTAACCTCCCGATCGACCGAGCCAGAGAGAGTGCATCGGCGACGTGGCGTGCATTGCTCGCCCTACATCATGCGCAACTCGAGGGCGCGACCCTGATCCGCAAGACGCGACCAGCTAGAACAGAAAACCGATTGAGCAATTCCGGCCCGTGCTGGTCGATTGCCGTCACCGCATTTGCTGCGTTTTCATTCGTATCGCCCTCGGGCAACCGGATCAGCAGCACGCCACAATGCGGCTCGCGGTTGCGGAACACCAGTTCTCCGAAGTCTTTGTCCGCGGTGAGCAGAAGTGCCTGTTCACGATGAGATATGCTCAACACTTCAGCATCCTCGATTCCCGGCGAGGTTTCAGCAATAAACAGGACTTCATGGCCCGCTGCGCGAAGTGCGGATACGGTTGGGCCTTCGATGCTCTCGTCAGCAACGAGTTTCACCTACTTGCCTCAGGATGCAACGCGTTCCAGCGGGTACACAACCGACGCCTGGAGGGCTTCGGCGGCGAAGGCCAGCGCGGCACGAATGCCTTCCCGGGTAATATGAGGATGAGCGCGCAGGACTTGCTCTTCCGTCTGGCCGGCGGCGAACTTCTCCAGGATCAGTTCGACCGTGATGCGCGTCCCGCGAATGACGGGTTTGCCTAACATCACCTTCGGGTTTGAGACGATTAGCCCAGAATCTTGCATGGCGCATCCTCCTGAATCGAGTGTAGCGCGAGAGTAGAACCCGATATGTCGCGCAGCGTTTACTTAGTTAGTAGTTTCCCAGCCGACCGGCCCATCCCCAACGCTGTAACCTGAATCTTTGTCCCACGATCCTCCAGATCCCAACCAGCAACCGGAACGAGCCATCCTCAAGCAAACCCGCATCCGTTCCATCGTCCTCAAAAAAAGCCAATGCATGGGCGGCATCTCGCGAACCGTCAACTACAAAGGCACCGCAGGGCATGGGCCGTGGTACCTCGCCGCGAACCGGGCCAGTCTCCTGCCGACATTGGCGTTTATCAGGAGCTATCCGAGCTAGACCGCCTGCCGGACCTACTCGACTCGACTGAATTGACCGATTCAAAGACATGGTGGAAGTCTTCATCGCTGCCGCGGCTGTTTGCCTCTTGGGCCTTATGGTGGTTGCGGTCAGCCGCAGACGACATGCTCTTCGACAACCTCCTCCGCTTGGGATTGTCTTACTCTTGAGTCAATCGAAACCGCTGGAAGCACAAACCCTGGCCACGCTCTTCGGTCGAATCACAGAAGCATCTTTCGACGTCGTCAGCACTCAAGCTGGTAGACGCGTGACCCCCTGCAGACCTTCCACAAGGGAACGCAGTGCTGGGCGAGGCACCCAGCTTCTTGGTCCAGGCAAGTGGTGACTTCTTTCTTGTGAATAGCGTGCCGAAGCCCTACACATCTGACCCTTCAAGTGTCATTGCCTACTCGGGCGCTCATCCCGCGGCAATACTTCAAGAACATCGAGCCTGGATATCGGTGGAAATTCTGCATCCGGAAGCTGTCTCCGCAGCCAACTATTGCATCGTGGGACACGTGATCGCCGGGTTGATGAACGCTGACGTCGTTGCGCTGTTCCATCCCGAGTCCCGCAGGCTAGTAGTGCCGATTCCGACGGACACGCGGACACAGTTGGAGAGCATGCATCCGCTACGAGACTGAGAAAACGGGGCTCTCCCTCGGAGTGATCTGGGTCGGGGATCGTCACCTCCAATGGGTCTCCGAAAACAGTCATGGCTTCAGCGAAGCCGGCGCCGTGCTTTTCAGCTTTGGATTGCGCCTTGACTGTATCCCATTCAAACTCCATCTAGCGTGATTCGCCTCAACCGATTCCAGCATTTCATTGCAGGCCTGTCAGATTGGTTCGGGAACCAAAGCGATAGCTAACGAGAAGTCGCGAAGGGTAGAGAAAACAGGAACTCGCCACCACGAGGGTACTCCCAGCAAAGCGCCAGAAAAATGGCCCGCCAGCCTAACCCGCCTGCCGCAGCAGCCAGCGCACCGCATTTTGCTGCAGCTTGATGTACTCCGGATGCCACAGATCGCTCAGCATGTGCCCCGGCGACAAATAGCAAATGCGGCCCTTGCCATAGTCATAGCTCCAGCCGCCCTTCGCCGTCGCCCCTTGCTTGCCGAACTCAAGCCCCTCTTCGTTCACCGTTTCGAGGAACACGAACTTCGGGTCCTTGTCATAGTCCATGTAGTGCTGTTCATCAGTAATTACGAAGTCGCGAACACCTTGCGTAATCGGGTGCTTCGGATTCGTCACCTTCACCTTGAAGGTGCGGATCGGCGGATGCCCCGTGTAAGCCGCGCCCAGCACATGCCGGAAGTCCGGGTCCGTCAAGCCCACGTGCGTCGTATTGTGCAAGAATAGCGCCGCGCCGCCCGAGTCAACAAACGCCCGCACGGCCTTGCCCTGCGCCGGCGTCATCCAGAA
>JAYVUQ010000810.1:0-3431 GCA_043787785.1 Bryobacteraceae bacterium | reverse complement strand
AATCCCAGGGGGTTTGGGGGAAGCTCCCCCAACGCTAGGCCTCGCTACAACGACTAGTTTTCGCCTCATAATTCGCTTGACGAAAGGGTAGGGAGTCCGCCTTAGGGGTGGTTGAAGTTTTGTAAGTGGTTTTGATTGTTTGGTTTGGGGGAATTTTGATTTGTTGTGACTGGCGCGTTTGCGGGGGGGCGAATCGGGGCTAATCTCCGTAAGTAATTGATTATAAGCACGTTATTTGTTTGACCTGACGGTTAGCAAAGGCTAAGTTAGCTGTATCCCATTCATGATAAACGACTTATTTCCTCGTCGGACATGTTGTTTTGGGGGCGCGACTCGGTTGGGGGCACTGTTTTGGTTGGGTCACTCGATGGTGAGTTTTACGGGTTGTTCGATGTATTGTTTGCCGTCGGCGGAGAGGAACATGAGGGTGTAGCGGCCGGGCTTGGTGGTGGCGGGGACCTGGAATTGGATGGCGTCTTCTTTCTGGGTGACGATACGGAGTTTGATATCGTCTTTGCCGTTGGTGAGGAAAAGGTCCTTGAAGTCGGCTTTGGTGAGATGCTCGCCGGTGGCGGCGAACTCGGCGCCGGATTTTCCGGTGTCGGGGGTGACCGTGGCCAGGCGCGGCGAGGGTGCTTGGGCGAACATGGCGAAGGCGAGAAGGGTGAGCAGGTATTTCATGGCGATTTTGTCCGCATTGATGGTGTGCTCTTTTGCGGTGAAGCGCAAGGGGTAGTGTGGGAAGGGATCGCGATGCTGCCGGACCGGTTGGAATCGGGCGTTAGGAATTTTCTTGTCGGACCTCGCGCAAGGTGGGGATGGCATGATCCCCCGATTGTCATCGGGGGCTGCGGAGGGGGCCGGGGTTGCGGGAGGCGGGCAGGTTAGAATTTTGTTGGCTGCCGCTTGATCCGCGGGACGCTGCCCAGGCGGGCATGCGTAAACGTTGTGTGATCAGCAGAAGCCATGCACTAAGAATGATCGGCGAAGCGTGGGGTGGCGATAGGACGTTATGGGTAGGCCGGACTAGGACTTTGGCGCTTCGGGTACGGGGGGCTGCTGTCGAAAGGCGCGCCGGAGAAACTTGCCGCTGGCAGTTTTGGGAATCTCGTCGACAAACTCCACGAGCCGGGGATACTTGTAGGCGGCGAGGCGCTCCTTACAGAAATCGATCAAGTCCTGGGCGGTGATGGGGGTGGGAGTGGGGCGCAAGGCGACGATGGCTTTGACGGTCTCGCCCCGGTAGTCATCGGGCATGCCCACCACGGCGGCTTCGCGGACGGCCGGATGTTGATAGAGGACGTCTTCCACCTCGCGCGGCCAGACCTTGAAGCCGGAGGCGATAATCATGTCTTTCTTGCGGTCGACCACGTAGAACCAGCCATCGGCGTCCATGATGCCGATGTCGCCGGTGAGGAAGAATCCGTCATGAAAAGCCAGGGCGGAGGCGGCGGGCTGGTTCCAGTAGCCGGAGAAGAGCATGGGACCTTGGAGGGCGATCTCTCCTGGTTGGCCCGGCGGGAAGGTGATGGCTGGGTGGTCAGGGTCGACAATTTTGGCGAGGGAGTTGGGAATGGGAAGACCGATGGAGAGAGCACCGGAGGCGGGATCGACGGGGCCGGTTGTTCCGAGGGGCGTCAAGTGGCTGGGCGAGTTGACCTCGGTTAGCCCGTAGGTGTTATGAATGCGGACGCCGAAACGCTGTTCGAATTGGTAAACGATGGGAGGCGGCACGGGCGCGCCACCGGTGCAGCATTTTTTCCAGGCGGTGAGTTGCGGAGAGGCTGGTTCGCGCAGGAGGGCGATGTAGGCGGTGATGGCGGCGACGGAGATGGTAGCGCGGTGCTTTTCGAGGAGACGTAAGGTTTCGGCGGCCTGAAAGCGATGGCTGAGGATGAGGGGGGCGCCGGCAACGGCGTTGAGGCCGATTTGTGCGACGAGGCCGGTGATGTGAAACAGCGGGGCAATGCCGGCGATAACGTCCTGATCGGTGGCATCGAGCCAGGTGCGGAAGACGTGGGCGTTGAAAGCGATGTGGCGATGGAGGCTGATGGCGCCTTTGGGCGCGCCGGTGGTGCCGGAGGTGTAAACCAGGTAGGCGACATCGTCCAGGGCAACGGGCAGGGCTACGCCTGAGGCGGCCGGGGGTAGATGCATCATTTCGCTGGACAGCACGACGTGTTGGACGGCGGTCCCGGCGAGGGCGTGGCGGGCGTGGTCGGCAAAAATGTCGTCGCGGCAAACGTAAACTTTGGCCCCGCAATCGGATAAATGGAAGGCGATTTCACGTTGTTTGAGGAGAGCGCTGAGGGGGACGACGATGGCGCCGCGGAGCCAGGCACCATATTGGGCGATGAGAAAGTCAGGGTCATTTTGTAAAGACAGGGCGACGCGGTCACCTGGCCCGATCCCCCAATGGGCCAATTGGGTGGCAAAACGATGGGCTTCGGCAGCTAGGTGGCTGAAGGAAAGAGGCGTCTCAAAATGGAGGACGGCGGTGGCTGCCGGTTGTTGGCTGGCGCGGCGCAGGAAAGCCGCCAATAAGGTTTCCTGAGGGAGGGGAATCCGCGGAGGGACGCGGGGGGAATAGTGGGCGAGCCAAGGGTGCATCGCTGGGAGCGTATCACACGCCGGGCCTAAGGTATTTACCCCATGATTCCTGACGACGAAATGGTCGAAGGAGTGAGTAGCCCCAGGTGGGACAGCCCGAAGTGTCTGCGGATGCTGGAGGGGAAGTGACGGACCGTATGAGCGCGATTGCCAAGTTATACATCGCCGCTATTCTGATCGCCGGTTACGGCCTGGTGAGCTATGCCTGCTTGGGGGGGCAGGCGATCTACTGGAGGCGGCTGGCGGTAGGGCTCATTTTTGTGGTGCTGGCTTCGCCGCTGAAGGTGGCGCTGCCGGGGGCGGGCGGCACGCTTTCGATCAGCTATCTGGTGAGTTTGCTGGGGATGCGGTATTTCTCGTTTCCCGAGATGCTGATGGTGGCGGCGGCGGGCAGTTTGACGCAATGCCTTTGGCGCACGAAAGACAAGCCTAGCGCGGTGCAGACACTGTTCAGCGTGGCGGGCAGTATTCTGTCGGTGGCGGCGGCGTTTCAGGCCTTCCATAACGGATCAGTGAGAGCGGTGAGCCAAAATATCGCGGTTCTTTACTTCGTGGCGGGGTTGGCCTATTTTTTTGTGAATACGGCTCTGATTTCGTTGGTGATCAGCCTGACGGCGGGGAAGGCGATCTTTCGTCATTGGTACGACAATTTCTTCTTCACGGTGCCGCAGTATCTGATCTGCGCGGTGTTGGCTTGGGGCTTCTCGGTCGTTTTTGAAAACCTGGGCTGGGAAGTGGCGATTTTACTGCTTCCGACGGCTTACCTGGTGGAACGCTCCTATGGGATCTACCTGAGGCGGCTGGGGGACCAACAACAACAT
>JAYVUQ010000809.1:0-3478 GCA_043787785.1 Bryobacteraceae bacterium | reverse complement strand
GCTCGACGGTGGCCACGCCATCGCCGCCGCCGAGATGGTCTTCGGACAGCGCTTGCAGCCGGTTTATCACTTCGATCAGGCGGATGTAGTTGTTTCGCTCGACGACGACTTCATGGGCGAAGATGCCGCCTGCATTGAAGCGACCAAGCAGTTCAGCAAGAAGCGCAAGGTATCGAAGCCCGGCGATCCGATGAACCGGCTGTACCTGGTGGAGAGCCGTTTCTCGATCACCGGCGCGATGGCCGACCATCGCTTGCGCATTAAGTCTGGCGAAGTACTCCAATTTGCTTCCGATCTGGCAGTCGAAGTTGGCGCCAAGACGGCGCTCAAGGTTTTGAAGCCAGGCGACAAGACGCAAAAATGGCTCGCCGCCGTGGCGCGCGACCTGAAGGCGAATGCCGGCAAGTCGCTCGTGACCGCCGGACCCATGCAGAGCCCCCAGGTGCATGCGCTCGCCTATCTCATCAATCAGGCTTTGGGCAATATCGGTGCCACGGTGACCTTCTCGAAGGCCATCTTTGAGCCGGCCCAGTCGATTGGCGAATTGGCCAAAGAAATTGGCGCCGGGGGGGTCAAAGCGCTCGTCATTTTGGGGGGCAATCCCGCTTACACGGCACCGGTTGACCTCGCCTTTGGAGCCGCGATTGCCAAAGTGCCTACCTCGATCTATTTGGGCGCGGAGATGGACGAAACGGCGGCCGCCGTCAAGTGGCATTTGCCGATGGCGCACCCGATGGAAGCCTGGGGCGACGCGCGTTCGAGCGATGGCTCGGCCACGATTCTCCAGCCCCAAATCGCGCCGCTCTATGGTGGACGTTCGGCCATCGAAATTGCCTCGCAGTTGCTCGATGGCCAAGCCAAGAAGAGCTATGCGGTGGTGCAGGATTACTGGAAGTCGACGCTACCGAGTGCGGATGCCGAACGCATCTGGCGCAAGGGTTTGCATGACGGGGTGGTTCCCGGCACCGCTTTCACTGAGGTGAAGGTTGCCGTGAACGCCAAGGCGATTCCCGAAGTATCGGCCGCCTCGCTATCCGGCACCGAGCTCGTTTTCCTCTCCGGTAATCTGGGCGACGGCCGTTTCGCCAACAACGCCTGGTTGCAGGAAGTGCCCGAGTCGATGACCAAGCTGTGCTGGGACAACGCGGCGCACATTTCGCCAGCGATGGCGCGCGATCTGAAGGTCGCCACCGGTGGCATGGTTAAGATTACGCTCGGCTCCCGTTCGCTCGAGATTCCGGCTTTGGTTACTCCCGGCCAGTCCGATGGCTCGGTCGCCCTGCAGTTGGGCTATGGCCGCACCAAGATCGGCCGCGTCGGCGAAGGCGTGGGCGTCAATGTCGGTTTGCTGCGTACCAGCGAAGGCTGGGCCTTTGCGCAAGGTGCCAGCATTGTGGCCGTCGCTGGCAGCCGCGAGTTTGCGATCACCCAGGAGCATCACTCCATGCGCGAACCGGATATGCCGGGCCGCCCGGGTGAACTTCGTCCCGTCGTCCGGGAAGGTTCGCTCGAAGAGTACAAGGCCCATCCGCGCTTTGCTCCCGAAACCGATCATGTCGAGGAGATGTTCGATCTGCAGGGCGTGCATGATTACTCTAAGGGTTATCAATGGGGCATGGCGATCGACCTCAATCTTTGCATTGGCTGCAACGCTTGTCTGGTTGCCTGCAACGCCGAGAACAACATTCCCGTAGTGGGCCAGGATCAGATCCGGCGCGGCCGCGAAATGCACTGGATTCGCCTCGATCGCTACTACACCGGCACTGAAGAAGATCCGCAAGCCGTCATGCAGCCCTTGAATTGCCAGCAGTGCGAAGCGGCCCCGTGCGAAAACGTTTGCCCGGTAGCGGCGACCGTGCACTCCCCCGAGGGCTTGAACGACATGGCGTACAACCGCTGCGTCGGCACACGCTATTGCGCCAACAACTGCCCGTACAAGGTGCGGCGTTTCAACTATCTCGATTGGCACAAGAACATCACCCCCGTGGGCGAGATGGTGCACAATCCCGATGTCACGGTGCGTATGCGCGGCATCATGGAAAAGTGTACCTACTGTGTGCAGCGCATTCAGGAAAAGCGGATTGCCTCCAAGGTCGACGGCCGGCGTGCGATTCGCGATGGCGAGATCCTCACGGCCTGCCAGCAAACCTGCCCGGCCGACGCGATCACTTTTGGGAACATCAACGACCCGGCTTCGGCCGTGGCCAAGGCCAAGGCTGAGCCCCGTGACTATACGCTGCTCAAAGAAATCAACACGAAGCCCCGCACCAGCTTCCTGGCCCGCTTACGGAATCCGAATCCGGAGCTGAAGGCTTAAAAGGGAAGGGACGAGAGGGAGAATATGGCGCAAATGGCATCTACAGCAACTCTGCCGGCGATTGGTAAGCCGCTCGCTCAGGAACTCAATCCGAGTTTGGTGAAGGGTAACCTTACCTACCACGAAGTGACGAATCAGGTCTGCGAGATTGTTGAAGGCAAGGTCCATCGCAATTGGTATATCGGTTTCGGGATTTCGTTTTCTATTTTCCTAATGATGGTGAGTATGTTGGGTTACCAGCTTTTCACTGGCGTCGGCACCTGGGGTAACAATGCGCCGGTCGCCTGGGCATGGGACATCACCAACTTCGTGTTCTGGATCGGTATCGGCCACGCCGGCACGCTCATTTCAGCCGTCCTGTTTCTCTTTCGCCAGAAATGGCGCACGTCGATTAACCGCGCGGCCGAAGCGATGACGCTTTTCGCCGTGGCCTGCGCCGGCATTTACCCGGTGATGCACACGGGTCGTCCGTGGCGTACATACTGGCTCTTCCCAGTGCCGAATTTGGACCTCAACATGTGGCAGAACTTCCGTTCGCCCTTGATGTGGGACGTTTTCGCCATCAGCACTTACGGTTCGGTTTCGGCCGTCTTCTGGTACATGGGGCTCCTACCCGATCTGGCTACCTTACGTGACCGTGCCGCCATGGCCGGGGATCGCACACGCACTTTGCTGTACGGCGTCTTTAGCCTCGGCTGGCGCTTCTCGGCGCGGCACTGGACGAACTACGAAAAGATGTACTTGCTATTGGCTGCGATCTCGACGCCGCTGGTGCTCTCGGTACACTCGATCGTGTCGTTCGACTTTGCCACTTCGGTCATCCCTGGCTGGCACACCACGATCTTTCCGCCCTACTTTGTCGCCGGCGCCGTGTTCAGCGGGTTTGCCATGGTGCAGACGCTGTTGCTGGTGACCCGCTGGGCTTTGGGGCTCGAGAACCTAATCACGCCGAAGCATTTGGACAACATGAATAAGATCATCCTGGCTACTGGCATGATCGTCGGCTACGCGTACGCGACCGAGTTCTTCATCGCCTGGTACAGCGCCAATCAGTACGAACGTTTCGTGTTCTTCAACCGTGCCTTCGGTCCCTACTGGTGGGCCTACGCGATCATGGTGAGTTGCAACGTGCTTTCGCCGCAGATCTTCTGGGTGAAGTCG
>JAYVUQ010000808.1:0-3860 GCA_043787785.1 Bryobacteraceae bacterium | reverse complement strand
CATTGCTGAACTGCGGGAACGGGCGCTTCGATTGGGCGTCGCCCGGTCCAAGCTTTTCCGGGGGAACCTGGCTGATCGACAGGTCGGGTGCGGTAAGGTGGTGGCTCAAATTGCCGATATAGCCCACTTCGAGCAGAAGCGACTTCACCAACTCCTGTTGAACGCTGAAATTCGATTGATAGGAAACCGGGGTGGGACGGCGGCGCTCAAAGAAAGTGACGGCGGTGTTCGGCGCGCGTCCGGGAGCCACGGCGCCAAACCCCGCGCCTACTTGATCCAAGGTAGGCCGGGTGAGCGCCGGGAAGCCATCGCGCAGCCGCATGGCCGAATTGAAGCCCGGCTGCGTTGCGTTAATCGCGAAGTTGGTGGAGAAGCCAAGCGAGGCCGCAGTCCCGACGATTGAATTCACCGCGGCTCCGTAGATCACGCCTCCGCCCGCCCGAATGACGGTTTTCTCGCGCACATGCCAAGCCAGGCCGGCTCGGGGGCCAAAGTTGTTGCCATCGAAATCCCATGCTGTGCGCGGGACGTTCCCCCGGCCAGCGAAAGTGACCACGCCCGCGGTATGGGATACCGAATTGATCGACCGGGTGTCAAACGCGTTCACTCGATTTTCATCCTCCCGGCGCGGCGTGGTGCCTTCCCAGCGGAGGCCGAGATTGATGGTCAGCTTGGGCGTCAGTCGCCAATCGTCCTGGAGGTAAACGCCCCAGTACTCGGAACGCGATCGCACCGGGTCCGGCCGCAGGATCGAAGCCGCGTTCGCCTCGCCCAACAGGAAAGTAGCGAACGCATTGCCAGTGTTGGCCACATTCGGCTGCGCCGTCAGCAAGGGAGTAAATGAAAAGTTCCCGCTCGACGAAGTATCCGTGTTGTCGTTGAAAATACCGAACCTCGCTTCCACCCCGGCTTTTAGCGCATGCTTGCCGCGGAACCAGGAAATCGAGTTCTGAATTTGGTAGTCAAGCAGCGGACTCGAGAACCGAAAGGGCGCGCCGCTGGTTCCCGTAAATCCCGTGATGCCCAAGATCGGGAAGCCAGCTTTGGAGACACCGCGCAGGCCAGTTTGGCCGGCGAAGTCCTCATCTTTTCCGTAACGTTGATTATAGAAATCACGCCGCACCAAACCGAGGCGAAACTCGTTCAGCACCGTCGGCCGGAAGGAGTGATTCCAAGTTCCCAGAATGTTATGGATGTTTTGATCGGTGGTGGAAGCGGAAGCATCGGCGCGCGTATCTCCCCAAATGCCAGGATTGCCAGCGTTGCTCCCCGCCAGAAAGTAGCGCACCATTAATTGATCGCCCGGCCGGAACTGATGATCGAAGCGCGCAACATAGATATCGCGATTGGTAAACGGCCGTGAATTGAGGGAAAAGTTATTCGCCCCCGTGATGGTCCCCGGCTGGTTGGGCGCGGGCCAGGCAGTAGATAGCTTTTGCGACACCGGGTCAAACCGTGCCGGGGGAATCAGGTTTCCGGAAAATGGCTGGCGGATGTTTCCCTCCGTCGTCGCCGGATCATAGATCGGGATCGCCGCGCCCCGCGCGTCGAGCGTCTGAGAGAAGTTACCCTGGCGCTGCAACGCCGTCGGAACGGTCTGCACCACGGTGGCTCCAGTTACTTGCTGCGTCCGTTCGTAAGTGAAGAAGAAATGCGTCCGGTCTTTGCGGATGGGGCCGCCCAGCAATCCGCCGAATTGATGTTGCCGGAACTTCGGGCGCGTGACGGCGAAGAAACTCCGGGCATCGAACGCTTCGTTGCGGATGTACTCAAACAAGCCGCCGTGAAAAGTATTGTTGCCTGAACGGGTGGCCAGAGTGACCACGCCGCTTTGGGACTGCCCGTACTCGGCGGAATAGCTATTGGCCACCACCCGGAACTCCTGCATCGCGTCCATCGGCAGCGGCACCTGGCTCTGATTGACCGCCAGGCCTACCGTGTTGGTGTGATTGCCGCCGTCAAGGGTAAACTGCTGGTTGCGCGTCCGGCCGCCGCTCACGCTGAAGATAGGAATATCGCCAGTCACGTTTTGCACCGCGGCGCCGGGGATCAGCGCCAGTAGCGCGGTGGACGTGCGGTTGGCCATGGGCATACCCTGCACCATCTCCTTCTCCACCAATTGGGAAACGCTGGAAGACTGGGTTTCGAGCACCGGCGTGGCCGTAGTGACGTTCACGGTCTCCTGCACGTTGCCCAATTGCAGGATCAGGTCCACCTGCAGGGTCTGGCCGATCTGGACGGTCAAACCGCGGCGCGCCAATTTCTGGAATCCGGCCGCCGCGGCTTCCACGCGATAGGAGCCCGGCACCAGGCTGGGTGTCCGGTAAAGCCCTACGGAATTCGCAACCGCGCTAATCGCAACGCCCGAGTCTTCGCCCACCACCTGCACTCTCGCTCCGGGGATTGTGGCTCCCGACGAATCCCTAACCAGGCCCGTAATGGTACTCGGCGTCGACTGAGGCAGCGCGAGTAGCGGTAAGAGCACGCCCACCAAATGGACCCTATTCATCAGCACCTCCCTGTGTTTTCGGGGACAACTATATCAGTTGTCAGACTTTATCGTGCGGGATAGTCTTGTCTCACACAACATGAGGCGATTCTCATACAAGATGAGCCTGAAGGCGAAGAGGTGGCGCGAGCTGGGGATTGATCATCAGCCTGCAAGGTGGCGAGAAGCTGAGCCTGGAACAGATCCGGGCGCTGCTGGAAGCAGGTTAGGAAGTGCGCTGCACCGTGCAGAGCCGGCGATTCGGTGGGGAAGACATTGCGTGACCACGACTACGCCAAGCTAGGGCGAGAGCCGTGGGTACGGCGAACCTAAGTGGCCATGATGAAGGGGCAAAGGCGAGCGCAGATCACGCGATTGATCGGCAAATACCCGGCGGCCGGGGAAGTCCAGGATCACGGCCTACCGCTGACATCGATTTCCGGCCCGTTACACGCCAATCGATACGGCCGCGATGGCGACGGTGGACGAGGCGCACGAAGCGCGAAACGGGCCGGCGACGCGGCAGACCAGGTTGGCTGTTCTGGCACCAGACAAAACAGCCATCGATCGAGGGCGGCACCTGACGATGGATCGACTCGGCCCTGCAGCTCATTGACGGGCACAGCTTTAATCTAGATTTTGGACGAATGTTTTCGCCATGCAGAACGCGCGGGTAGACGCATGTACCCGTAGCGATGCTCGGCAATTTGACGCGACCTTACCTAGCGGAGAGTTGCCCTCCTCTGGGTGGAGATCTAAAGTGCCGCCCCAAGGCCTTCGGCGCGTAGAACGTCCGGATTGACTCCGCCACCCGAACAACAACCCGCAAGCTTGCCATTGATAACCACCGCCGGAACGGTTTTTACACCATAGCGTTTCGCCTTCGCTGCTGCTTCCGGTTGGTGCATGTCGTGAATCTCGATTTCACAGGACGAGCATGCGATCGATTTCACCATTTGGATCGTCTCATCGCATGCCGGGCACCCGGCACTAAACACTTCCACTTTTGGTGTTGGATTCATATTGACTTTCTCCTACGCGCTCAAATTCTGAACATCGCCAGCAGGAGCGCACTGCGAGCAAGTATCGGCCAGCTTCCGTGGCCAGCTATTCCAAAGCGAGGCCGCAACGAGAAGCGTTAGGCCGCCGTATGCCGCAACCGCCGATTCAAACTGGAATTTCCCGATGAGTACCGCGGCCGCCGCTGCGGCACCAAGTATCGACGGGCCATAACCGCGCCGAGCCTTCGCCCGAAACAAGAGAGCCCCCACCGCTAGCAAGAGAAACGCCGCGGTGGTAGCCAGCAGGTATTCCGCCGAGACGAGAAACCCCACTCCCAGTGTAGACAGCAGCGATGCGTAAGCGGGCCAGC